>DATIHV010000074.1:0-10812 GCA_035480295.1 Gammaproteobacteria bacterium | reverse complement strand
GCTTCAATTTGTAAACGGCCAATGCGACGGGTAATTATACCATTAACACAAATGGGGGCAAAAATAACAGCTGAGCAAGATGAATTTGCTCCGCTACAAATAGTTGGTGGGCAAAAATTGCAGGCTATTAATTACGTAATGCCTATCGCCAGCGCGCAAGTAAAATCAGCCATTTTATTAGCAGATTTATATGCTGGCGGAACCTCTCGAGTGATGTCACCACAAACTTGTCGCGATCATACAGAAATCATGCTGCAGTATTTTGCGCAAGAAACCGTCACAGAAATTAATTTGAATATTCCAGGCGATTTGTCAGCGGCGGCATTTTTTATGGTCGGCGCATGTATCACTCCTGGTGCAGATATTTTGTTATGCAATGTTGGGATCAATCCTACGCGTGCCGCAGTGCTGGAAATTTTATGCCAAATGGGTGCTGAAATTGCCTGTGAAAATGTACGGCAGCAACATGGTGAATTACGCGCGGATCTGCGTGTGCGCTATACGCGAAAATTGCGCGCAATTGAATTTCCTACGGAGCTTGTTGCTAACGCCATCGATGAAATTCCGATCCTATGTTTAGCAGCGGCATGTGCGGAAGGCACCACGGTGATCCGCGGGGCAAGTGAATTACGGCATAAAGAAAGCGATAGGATCTCCATGTTGGCGCAGGGGTTTACCAAATTGGGCATCGAGGTTAACGAATTTAGCGATGGTTTGGCTATAACCGGTGGCGTAATATCTGGTGGTGAGGTTGCATCGGGTGGAGATCATAGGATTGCGATGACGTTTGCAATGGCTGGTTTAGTTGCGCAGCATGCGATTATAGTTCAAGATACAGCGCATATTGCAACATCCTTTCCTGGCTTTGTGCAGGTTGCGCAACAAGCTGGGATGCAGATAGAGGAATTAATACCATGTCCAATGTAACACCTATCGTAACTATCGATGGCCCTAGTGGCTCTGGAAAGGGCACTGTGAGTCGCATATTGGCAGAGCATTTAGGTTGGCACATGTTGGACAGCGGGGCGATATATCGGCTTTTAGCATTGTCGGTGTTGCATGATGATTGCGCGTTTGATGATGTAGGGCGTATTGAATATTTGGCAAAGCATCTGGCTGCAGAATTTGTCGGGCAGCAGGTACTATTAGAAGGTAAGGATGTGTCACATGCGATACGCAGCGAAGCCTGCGGCGATGTGGCCTCCAAAGTTGCGGTCATACCCGAAGTTCGAGCGGCCTTACTGGATAGACTAAGAAAGTTTGCTCAATTACCAGGCTTAGTGGCGGATGGACGCGACATGGGTACGGTCGTCTTTCCGGATGCTTTTTTGAAGATATTTCTGGATGCAAGCGTGGAAGAACGGGCTAAAAGGCGCTTTTTGCAGTTGAAGGCAGGCGGTTATAATGTTAACCTACAGGACCTCGTAGCTGATCTAATGCAGCGCGATGTAAGGGATAGGACGCGTGCGGTTGCACCGCTTGAGCCGGCCCAAGATGCGATTATCATCGAGTCTTCCAATATGGGTATCCAGGAAGTCTTTGAGCAGATAAACAGCTTGGTTCAGCAGCACTTATCAAGGTTAAGTTAGGCCTGTCATGGTTCTAAAACAGACAGAGAAAAAGAGAGAGAGTTATGGTAGAGACTTTTGCAGAACTATTTGAAAGTAGTTTATCCAAATCCAAAATGTATCCTGGTGCGATTGTTACTGGGAAAGTCATAGGCATAGGTAACGACTTCGTTACTATCAACGTTGGCCTAAAATCAGAAGGCCAAGTGCCAATCGAACAATTTCAAGATTTAAACGGCTCATTAGAAGTACAAGTTGGCGATGATATTGAAGTCGCACTTGATGCTGTAGAAAATGGCTGGGGCGAAACTCGCCTATCACGTGAAAAGGCCAAGCGTGCTAAAGCTTGGATTAGCCTAAGTAAAGCCTTTGAAAATAACCAACCAGTTATGGGTGTTATCAGTGGCAAAGTTAAAGGCGGTTTCACTGTTGAATTAGATTCAATTCGTGCGTTCTTACCTGGTTCATTAGTTGATGTGCGTCCAGTACGTGATCCATCAGGTTTAGAAGGTAAAGAATTAGAGTTCAAGGTTATTAAACTCGATCAAAAACGCAACAACGTAGTTGTGTCACGTCGTTCAGTTGTAGAATCTGAAAGCAGTGCAGAACGCGAAGCGTTATTAGGCAATCTGCAAGAAGGCCAAGAAGTTAAAGGTATAGTGAAGAACTTAACCGATTACGGTGCATTCGTAGATTTGGGTGGTATCGATGGTTTGTTACATATCACTGATATGGCATGGCGTCGTGTTAAACATCCAAGTGAAATTGTGCATGTGGGCCAAGAATTAAATGTTAAAGTATTGAAGTTTGACCGTGATAAGTCACGTGTATCTTTAGGCTTGAAGCAATTAGGTTCAGATCCATGGGTAGATATTACGCAACGTTACGCTGAAGGCACCAGATTGACTGGTAAAGTAACCAACATCACTGATTACGGTTGCTTCGTAGAAATTGAAGAAGGCGTGGAAGGTTTAGTACACGTTTCTGAAATGGACTGGACCAACAAAAACATTCATCCAAGCAAGGTAGTACAACTTGGTATGGACGTAGAAGTTATGGTCTTAGATATTGACGAAGAGCGTAGACGTATTTCTCTGGGCTTGAAGCAATGCCAAGACAATCCATGGGATGCATTCGCAACAACCTGTAAGAAAGGCGATAAAGTTTCTGGTAAGATCAAATCTATTACCGATTTCGGGATCTTTATTGGTTTACCAGGCGGCATAGATGGTTTAATCCACTTATCAGATCTATCTTGGAATGATACTGGCGAAACAGTAGTGCGTCAGTACAAGAAAGGCCAAGAAATCGAAGCAGTGGTATTAGCAATTGATGCTGAACGTGAACGTATTTCTTTAGGTATCAAGCAATTAGAGCAAGATCCATTTTCAATGTACGTAGCTGATCACAACAAAGGTACATTAGTGACCGGTACCGTTGCTTCGGTAGATGCTAAAGGCGCAGTCATCACTTTAATCGAAGGTGTAGAAGGCATTCTAAAAGCTTCTGAATTAGGCAGAGATCGTGTTGAAGACGCTAGCACCGTATTGAAAGTTGGCGAACAAGTCGAATCAAAGATCATCAATGTTGATCGCAAGAACCGTGTGATTACTTTATCCATACGTGCGAAAGATATTGAAGATGAGCAAGAATCTTTGCGTGAATACAACAAGACAGGCGAAGAAATTGCTGGTGCGACTTTAGGTGATCTATTGAAAGAAAAGATGGAACACCGCGATCAATAGTTAATGTGTCATCCCCGCCACGCCATGGTGTGAGCGGGGATCTCGAGTAACTTTATGGACGTACTTTTATTTCTGCTTCTTCCTATCGCTGCTCTCTCTGGCTGGCTCACTGGCCGTAAATCCGCAAATAACAAAAAACCCCCACGCTACTTTGCTGGGCTTAACTATTCACTAAGCCAACAACCAGATAAAACTGTAGATGCATTAGTACAAATGCCCGCTATTGATGATGATACTATCGAAACGCATTTAACCTTAGGTAGCATCTTTAGACGTCGCGGTGAATTAGAACGCGCGATTCGTTTGCATCAAGGGTTGTTACAACGGCCTTCGCTCCCTGATCCATATAAATCTCTAGCACAATTAGAATTGGCCCGTGATTATATAACAGCGGGGGTGTTAGATCGTGCTGAAGCCATTTTATTAGATTTAACGGTGAACGATGAACAAGCCCCAGCAAGTATGCAGCATTTGCTAGAACTATATCAACAAGGTAAAGAATGGTTTGCAGCGATCAATATTGCGAAACAGCTACAGCATCGCACGCACACGGATTTAAGCCATATGATCGCGCATTTTTATTGTGAGCTCGCAGAAGAAACTATGAAAGCATCAAATTGGCGGGTGGCAAAACAGCATTTAAAATACGCCTTAAAAACCTTGCACAACTGCCCGCGTGCTATAATTTTGCGCGGTAACATTGAGCAAGAACTGGGCCATTTCGAACGAGCGGTGAAGTTATACAAACACGTCGCCACGCAAAATATTGATCTTTTCCCTGTAGTAATTAATGACATAGTTAAGTGCTATCAACAATCGACTGCAAAATCCCCAGTATTCAGTGAACATGCACGGCAAAACACAAAATTTCGCTGTAATAATTGTGGTTTTATGGCAAGTACATTAGAATGGCACTGCCCAAGTTGCAAGCTTTGGGATAGTATTAAGGCAGTACAGTAAGGTGCAACATGATAAGAAAAATAATCACTGGAGTTTGTGTATTGATGGCTAGTCTGCCAGTTCTCGCGCAAGAAAATATTTTAATTTACGTAGGTCCAGGTGCTGGGCCTAAGTCTGTGGCCAATACTTTAAGAACAATTAAAGCGTTGGCACATCCTAAATATACAATCAAGACTGTCACACCAGACGAATTAATCAATCCTGCCTGGATCAGCAATACCGCACTGTTAATTATGCCTGGCGGTGCAGATCGCCCTTATGTAGAAAAACTATCCGGCAAAGGTAATGCGAACATTAAACAATATGTGCAAAACGGTGGTAAATATCTTGGTATTTGCGCCGGAGCATATTATTCAGCAGATCGCATAGAGTTTGCGAAGGATGATCCAGAGTTAGAAGTCACTGGCGAACGTGAATTAAAATTTTTCCCAGGGTTAGTGGAAGGGCCAACCTATGCAGGCTTTGATCATCGCGATACGCAGCAAGTTGCTGGTATGCGCGCAGCAAAGATTTTGTGGCATACAGAACAGCCGTTTGCGCAGAACAAAGAATTTACGATTTTTTATAATGGTGGCGGCCACTTTGTAGCAGCGGAAAATTACCCAAGCGTAATAATTTTAGCGCGTTATGGTGCAGAATTACCGTCACAACCGCAGCAACCAGCAGCCATCATAGAATGTGCAGTTGGTAAAGGCAAAGCTATTTTAAGTGGGCCACATTTTGAATGGCACCATGATTCTTTAGAAGGTGATAATAAAGATTTGCTGCAAATCAAGCGTAATCTGGCGCAGCAGGATACGGATAGAATGAATTTGGCAGAGCATTTATTGACTCGATTGGGTATAGCTGTACGTAATACTTAAGCTATTGCTTGTTCTGGCTGCTGGTGGAACTGCTAGTTGAACCAGCTCGTGCTTTAGCTCTAGCATGTGGTTCAGGGGCTAGGCCTAAGACTATTTCTAAGGCAAGACGTGTTAAGAGATGTGTGAGTGACAATCCTGGTTCTGATATTGATCGTCCATTTGCTGCGGCGGTAGTTGCTCCGGAAGGCGCTTTAGAAACTACCGATAATTCTTCAAAAAAATCTCGTATATCTAGCTGCACACCAGTAGATAAAGAAGAGCCCTCTCCAATTAGCTTGTTGACAACAACATCGCTTGCCATGGTTTCTCTATTTGTTTTCAGTTCTTTCTGTAGGGTTTTTATTCTTTCCAAAAAGGCTTGGGCTGCGCCATTTTTTTCGTTTAAAAGGTTTACATAATCTGCAACAACTTGATCAGATCCATCCACGAACCAATCTGAGACTTGTGATAAATCGACATTTTCTGCAGGGAAGAGTTTAACGTTGTTACGTAAATTGGTCATTGAACTACGTAGCGCGTCTAATGCGCTAATCCAAAATTCATTACTGAAATTTACGTTTGACTTTTCAATTACCTGGTATTCATTTTCAGTTGTTTGCACGATTTCCCATGCAAGATCAAAGCATTCTTTTTGCATCTGTGGCGTAGCTAGGATGGATTCTATCTTTTCGGTAAATGTTTGATAGTCAGCACCGGGAGCTTCGCTTGAAACAACATTTATGATGAAATCACATATTCTATCCCTAAGCTGATTTTTCTGTTCTAGCTCTTCTTTACTGTTTTCTTCTGATTTGAAAGTTTCTTGCTCGGGAATATTCACAGAGCCGTTGGTTAAAGATAATTGCGCTGCTATACCAGCTAAAACCATGTATAAAGACAAGAAAGAATCACTGTCACGCACTTTATCTCGCATAGCATTTGCTTGTTCTTTTTGATCTTGTGAAACCATAAAGTTCGCATGCATTGCATACATGGTTTGTCCTGTTTCATCGTCAATATATTCCGTTACGGTTCCTGCGCGTTGTTCTTGTAGCGCTCTTTCTTCTTCATTTTCAGATGGTACCTCTAAGTCTTCAATTATGTACCATGCATTTTTAATATTACTGCGCAGATGATTTATAACAATATTTGCTGCAACCTCTAACGCATCTTCGGTATCGTCTTCTTCTACAGATGCCTGAACGTTACTACTTACATTTGCCGTGGTTGTGCTGGTTTTTGCGGTACTTAATTTAGTTCTTGCATTAGCCTTGAATTGTTGGAAACCGGCCATTGCCTGATCAAATTTGTTTTTTGCAGCTGTGCTTATACTACTTGAAGTTTTTGCTTCGCTAGTAGCTTCGCGTTTTTTAAATTTCTCTCTTGCGTATTCGGCAAGATTTTTAGCGCTCGTAAATACTTGGCTTTTGGCGGCTTTAAGTGTCTTTAAATTCCGCCCGCTCGATGTTGTGGTATTTGCTGCGGTTTCTTGCTCTTCGTCAGAAGATTCTTGTTCAAGGTCATTTCCGGCTGTAAATAATTCCTCTTCTTCATTTGTAAATTTTGTACTCTTAGTACGCACGAAAGATAAACCCTTGTCGCCTAGATTTTGCATGCTTTCTGCAGCACTTGTTTTAGCACTTTTCAGGCTCTGAGTAAAAGTATCTAGAGCTTTTTGTCTGTTGTCCGCTGAGGATAGTTTCCCAACATTTTTGGCGGCATTACTAAGCGCGCTTTTGCCTGCGTCAACAATCGACTTGCGTCTGTTTTTTTCTTTATCCTCGCCGCCGCCACCTGGTGGGTTTGATGCTGACATTATGTACACCTCTTACATACCTATGCTCTTCGATTTGACTCAGTGGTTTAAGGAAAGTTCAATTTGTAGGAAGTGGTGGGAATGCTCTACTAGATAAGTGGAGCTGCACGAAATATATCGCATAGTTAGGGCGGGCGCGGCTTGTAGTGTTTTTTCGAGTGTCTTTAGAACGAATATTCTTCTTTATCTTCGTCTTGAATGTCTTCGACCGTATCAGGAATGATGGGATCTTGCTTCTTAGGACGCAGAATAATCGGTCTAGATAGGCGATCAGCAACTACTTGTTGCAAAAATTCTCGAGTACGTTTAAATCGAACTTTTCTAGGTCTAACTACAGGTTCATTTTCTTCTGCAGGTAATTCTGCTGCTGGTGTGCTGAGTTCTGCAGTTGCTTTAGCCGGTTCTGCAGGCAATCCGCGAGCTTGCAATTCCATCTTTAAATTTTCATTTGCAACAAAAATTCGTTCTTTGGTCAAGCTCACCAGTTCTTCTTCGCGCTTTAATGCTTGCGTTAATTGCGCTAATTCTTCTCTGGCGGTTGCCAAGGACTCTCTGTTTAACTTGTTTTCAACATTTAATACATTGTAGCTTTGCTGCAGATCTTTTAATTGACCCTGCAATGTCGTAACTAATTCTTTTTGATCTTTTAATTGGGTGTGAAATTCTTCTTTTTCTTGTTTGTAACAAGCTACAATTTCATCAACATCTTTTTGGTAATCAATATGCAATGCGGCCAAGCGGCGATCATAATTTCGTGCTAGTTCGTCCACGAAATCCATAATGCCTTTGATGGGGCCAGTGACCTCTAGTTGCTCAATCCAGTTTGATGCTTCGTCTCGCATAGTATTAAACCAAGTTTAGTAACTTACATAAATAAGTTTAGATTGCTTTGCGAGGAAGTCCAGTATTTTTTTTTAACTATTATCTTGAATTGGCGTCAATTTGTTGTCGCTTTGCATGGTATACATTCTGAATTTGCAGTTATTTACATTGCCATTAGTATCCCAAGATTTTTTACCCAGCACAGTATCAACCTCATGTTGATGTAACCAATTGGCTAAAATATGGCCCTCAGTGCTGTTTGTAACCTCTATAGCTTTAACAATAACCTGCACTGCAGCATATGCATATAATGCATAACCGGTGGTTTCTAGATTGCGCTCTTGCATATTATTTATTACTGCACGACTTGAAACAAAACTGCTGGGATTATCACCAAAAGTCATAAGCACCGCACGCGCAGCTTCTTTGCTGCCAACCTGATTGCTAAATTTATTTAACGCCACACCATCTGCGGTGATCAATGGAATTTGCAATTCTAATACGTTTAATGTTTTGGCTAAGGCCGCAACTTCAGGATATAGACCGGCAAAATATATTGCATCCGCATTCAGTGATTTAATTTTCTTTATAATTGGCGTGAAATTACGTGTGCCGCGTGCTACGCCTTGATACAACACAGGTGCAGTATCCAAATGCAACAATTGTTCACTTACCAAATCAGCCAAGTCTTTACTATATAATTCCTGATCGTGCAATATCGCAATGCGCTTGCTTTTAAGGGTTTTTGCAATGAAATTTGCCGCCACCACACTTTGCTGTTGATCAGTACCGGTCATTCTAAACACGGTATTAAATTTACGATCAGTAATTTTATCGTTAGTTGCAGTGGGCGTTATTGTCAGCACTTTTGCGCGCGCATACATACTGCTAGTTGCTAAGGTCGCGGCTGAGCACACGTGGCCAATTACTGCCTGGTATTGCTGATCTTTAATGATATTTTCAGCTTGTTTTACGGCGATGTCGGGACTGCACTGATCATCCACGGGCAATATTTCTATAGTTACGCCCTTTAGGCCGCCTTTAGCGTTTATGTCATTTGCAGCTTGCATGGCACCGGAAAGTAGTAAAGTCCCGTAAGCCCCATATGGCCCAGTAAAAGGAGCTACTAGCGCGATTTTGATACTTTGCGGCGCAGCTAAAGCGCTGTTTAGATGTAAACAAGCAGCTATTAACATAGTCATGTGCATCAATATTTTAAAATGGCGATATAGCATAAGCATATACAATAGATCAAAACCATAGTGTATCATATCGCGAGGAGATCTATATGAATGCTTTAACAATAGAAAAACTGCAAAAAATATACTCGAATGGCGTAGAAGCATTGTGCGCAGTAGACTTACGCGTGGAAGAAGGCGATTTTTTTGCGCTTCTGGGACAAAATGGTGCCGGCAAATCTACCTTGATCGGGGTTGTTAGTTCCTTGGTTAACAAAACATCTGGCAAGGTAAAAGTCTTTAATCACGATATAGACAATAACGCCATAGCTGCAAAAAGCTGCATGGGTTTAGTGCCGCAAGAATTAAATTTTTATCCATTTGAAACAGTATTGAATATCTTGGTATATCAAGCTGGTTATTATGGACTTCCGCGCAAAATTGCCCTCGATCGCGCCGAAAAATATTTACATCTTTTAGGTCTGTGGCATAAACGCAATGAAATTTCCCGCAATTTATCCGGTGGCATGAAGCGGCGTATGATGATTGCGCGTGCTTTGATGCATCAACCGCGCATGTTGATCTTGGATGAGCCAACTGCTGGCATTGATATAGAATTACGCCGTGCTACTTATGATTTTTTGCTTGAATTGAATCGCAATGGCACAACAATATTGCTGACTACACATTATTTAGAAGAAGCTGAGTTATTGTGTCGCAATGTGGCAATTATCGATAAAGGCGTGATTTTAGAGCATACTTCGATGAAAAGTTTGTTAAAACAATTACCACATGAACATGTTGTGTTAGATTTACAAAGTGCTGCAACCGTTGAAAACCTGCCACAGCTTGAGCATGTAAAACTTGAATTGATCGATAGCTTAACATTAGATGTAACGTTTGATAAAAAAATGACATTAAACTCCGTGTTTGATGCTCTTTCCCAGCATGGGATTAATGCGCGTAGTATGCGTAATAAAACCAACCGTTTAGAGGAATTATTTTTGACTAGGATCTCGCAACATGCACAGGCGCGCTAATTGGATTGGTTTTTTAAGCTTGTCCAGACATGAAATTGTTCGTTGTTTACGCATTTGGCCACAAACACTTTTACCGCCGTTGGCAACAACCGTTTTATACTATGTCATCTTCGGTAACGTTATGGGCGCGCGCATTGGCAATATGCATGGTTTTACCTATCTGGAATTTATAATGCCCGGCTTGGTGATGATGAATATTATCGATAGCTCTTATTCAAATGTGATGTCATCTTTTTTTATGGCTAAATTTTTTCGCAGTATAGAAGAATTGTTGATTACTCCAATGCCAAACTACATTATATTGCTTGGTTTTATGGTAGGAGGTATGTTTCGCGGATTAATAGTAGGTGCGTTAGTGGCTTTGATGTCTTTGATATTTATTAAAGTCACAGTATATAATTTTGGCTTAATGATCCTAATGGCTTTGTTAACTTCCAGCTTTCTATCGCTTATTGGATTCATAAACGGCGTTTTTGCCAGAAAATTTGATGATTTGAGTATTGTGCCGATGTTCGTATTAATCCCACTCAGCTTTTTTGGTGGGGTATTCTACTCCGTGCAATTGTTACCGCCTTTCTGGCAAACAGCAATTTATGCCAACCCCATCTTTTACATGATTAGTGGCTTTAGATATGCAATGTTGGGCATTGCTGACGTTTCGTTACAAGCAGTTTTACTTATGCTTGGCGGTGGGGTAGCAGTCATGTACTGCCTTTGTTTGTGGATGCTGCGCAGGGGCGTGGGGATCAAGACCTAAGGCCGACTATTTTCCAGTGTACTGGAAATTCGTCGCGACTATTTTCCAGTACACTGGAAATTGGTCGGGTATAGTTGTTATACT
>DATIHV010000073.1:0-2040 GCA_035480295.1 Gammaproteobacteria bacterium | reverse complement strand
GCAGCTTCGGCTCTTGCCGCGGCTTTGCGTTGTGCAGCTTCGCATGAGCGTTCAGCTACCATTTTGGCAAGTTTTTGTCGTATGCATGCTGTTAATAGGTTTTGCACATCTTCTGGGCTAGTGGATCTGCTTGGCTCATTTTGTACTACTTCGAATTCTGCACTATGCTGTGGGCTTATAGATGACGGAGTGATGGAAGGGCTTATATCCACGATTGCACTTGCAGCGGCAGCGATAGTTGTTAGTACCCAGGATTGATTGGTTAATTTTTGCGAGATAATTGCGCTACCTTCAGCAGTATCATTGGTAAATATTTGATGGTTGGCTTCTGATGGATCTCGATCTTTAAAATGATGACTGGTATGCGCCCTATGTCCAATATGGCTAGTGATTAGCATGTAACCTAATGCCATGGCTTTGCTTACGAGTGCAAATTGACCCAAAAATCCAGTACCTACCGCAACTAGTGTTGTTGCTACCGCTGCCCTTTTGTTAAACCAACCTTCCCAGCCGTTCTCCACTTTTAATAGCGCAATTTGCGCAATATTAGGAGTCGCGTCATGCAATATATTGCTTTCACCGGATTGTTGGACCCCGTCACCGCCTACCCTTAATATGTTTAATTTGATGTGAGGTTTGCTAGTTTGGGCTAAGAGATTTGCATGGTATTTGCACTTAGCTGCTGTTAGATTAGTTACCCCTGCGGAATTGACGTGATTTAAAGTTAACGCTTTTATCAAATGCCAACTACTATTTGTATCACCATTGGCCACTGCGGTGGATAAAGCTTTGATGACTTCAGTTGTACAATATTGTGCGTCCGCACCGCCTAGGCTATGTCCTGATATATACAAATGCACACCACTAGGTTTATATCTAAACCCGTCTAAAATATGTTGCAATTGGGTTAATATTTGTGGCGCGTTTTGGGAAAAACTTATATAACCAGGCGCTGGTTTTTCCACATCGCGCAGCACTGACGGATTATTTTTTGTGCCTCTAAATACAATGTGCAGCCGCGGATTGTCTTTGGTATGATCGTATAAGACAAAACCTACCAACCCATCATGGTTAGAATGTAAGCGAATAACGCGGTATTTACGGATTGTGCCATCTTCGTCAAATACTGATACTTCTGGCGGATCATTGGGGTCGATAAACATTTCTTTAGCCAAATCATACGGAATATCATGCGCTAAATGCTCGCAGCTGGCGAAAGCTTTCTTTTGTTGCAGCAAAACCGGATCTTTTACGCGTAATGTTTCGTCATAATCGTTTACGGTGTTACAAATCTGGGCAGCTTTATTGTTACTATTTAAAAACATATTACATCCGAGCTGTATAAATATTGCTATTAGCTTGCACTGTAGATGGTGTATTCGCAGCCGCAATAGTTGGGAACAAGCGCTTGCGTACTTCATCTAACTGCTCATTAGTATATCTTTGACCGCTCTCAGGATCGGACATTTCTGTAGCTTGCAATACGTAGCGTAATATTTGCCCGGTAATTTCATTGCGGAAACCAAACTTGATCTGCATTGCTGCAGGCTTGTCTAGTAGCGCAAATATAAATGCTCGTGCATTGTTTTCAGTTGGATTGGTAATTGCAAAAGCACAGGATTTACGGTTGCTGTCAATCATGCCTTGCAGTAATAAATTCCAGCTCAATTTAGAGCCTCTTAAAGTTGCCTTACAGCTACCGTCTTCAGCTTGTTTGCCAACGCTTAATTCACGATTTTCTGGAGCGATAGCTACGTCTGCTTTGTGCACATGGACGTTTAACAAGTCTCCAGCACGTTGTGCGTTGTACGTGTTACCATTTTCCGCCGCAGCGGTTTTTGCAACGCAAATGTTAATTAAGGCTTGCTGCAAATCTTGTGCGGCGTTATCGCCAGTAGGTGTTGGCGTTGTAGTCGTAGTTGCAGCCATTAGTGGTGCAAATGCAGGACTTGGGGTGTTCGCTGGCAGATCATCTGCGCTGCGCAGATGTGAATTTATGTCCTCTAGTCGTTGTTCTACAGGTGCAGATGCGTTAGATGT
>DATIHV010000072.1:0-3163 GCA_035480295.1 Gammaproteobacteria bacterium | reverse complement strand
ACTGCATTTTTACTACAAAACCTAAAATCATCAGCGGCAGTAGTGGCAGCACAATTCTATTGAGTATAAAGATGGTTATTTTATTACAGACTCTTGCTATTGCTAGCACATACAGCACAAAGCGAGAATCTTGCAATGGCTTAATCGCGGTAGATAGCCCCAGCAAAACTGCAAGCAAAATAGCGTATAAAGGACCCACTAAAGGTGGAAAATTTAAGTCCCACGTTGGATGCAACTCTTTAGTCGCAATTTCGGTCACTACACTTAAATTCGCTTTATGTAAAATTACATCACCGGCAAAATATGCAATCCAAGTAGCAATAAAATTAGATATACACATCAGTGGAATAAGCAGCACAATAAGCCGTATCGCACCTTGCTTCATATGCACAAGACTATTTAGAAGTAATGAAAAAACTATAAACGGTAATGAGAAAATTAAAAGTTCTTTCAGTGTTAAACTAATTGCATATAACAGGCTTTGCATTGAATCTGGCAGTAACGGCCCAACCCAAATGGCAAACAAAATGATTGCCAGCAAAGTCAGAGGTAACTTAAACTGCCACAGCTTATTGATAATAATTCGCATATGCTTTCCTAAAATCGAACAAAACGAGTTTCATACCATAGCAAAGAAAGATTTAGGAACGCAACAATTTTGGTCCTTAATTGGATTAATCTACAGTTTTTTTGTTATTTTGCTGAACAACGCCAGGGACGTCCAAGACCGGCGCATGGACACACAGAGCTTTACTATGTCATTTAAATTTCTTACTATACTTAAAGACAATTATTAAGACGTAATAACTATTACAAAAGGGAGTCGAAGATGCCAGGTGATACGATACCAGCTAAATTAGGAAACGCTTTTAAGATAGAACCATGGCCTCGGAATCGTTTGCAAAGTTTGATACCGATATTAGAAAGGTTCAATGAATATGAATATTTAGCCTTTGAAGATATAATCGAAATCCCCATAACTAAATTTAAGGATGGAGATAGGATCGTTGAGTTTGCTTCTCCAGGAAAATTAGTCTCGTTTAAAATAGTACGTGACTTCCCAGACCGTTTTAGCCAACGACCTTCAGTTTTTGATACAGGAAAGATTCAAGTGTTTACCCTTGCTCATGATGAACCATCAGATCCGTTGGGCCTCAATGCAATGTATCGTGAACATGCGGAATACAACAAGGGCATATATGTAATAAGAATTAATTCACTGAGCACAGCCACCCCTGAAGTTGTAACCCAGTTCAACATCCGCAGAAATGTGCATAGGGCACCTATTAGACCAGGGGCTCCTGTAAATGCTCAAACACAAGGAAAAAGCACTAATCCCTCAGATCTAGATGCAAGTACACTGCGTGCGTCGGAAGAAGCAGGGTATGGTGGTAAGTTGGACATTAACGATATTAGTTGTCCAATTACTCAAGAAATCATGCATGATCCAGTAGTAGCAAGTGACGGCCACACATATGAGCGCGCTGCAATAGAAAAATGGCTTCAGAGCAGCAAGCGTAGTCCAGTTGCAGGTTTTGATTTGTCAAATAAAAAATTAATACCAAATCATGCATTAAAAAAAATCATTGATCGTATGCGTCCAGCAACAACTCATAAAAAAATATCTCCGGACACCTGATGCTATTTCGTCGTGTTAAAGACGATTTGATCATTATCCACATTAACTTTCACTTTAGTGCCGTCCGGAAACGATCCTTCCAGCAATTTCTGCGCTAATGGATTTTCGATCACTTGCCGTATAACGCGTTTTAATGGTCGTGCACCGAATACAGGATCATAGCCGGCTTCTGCTAATTTATTCTTCACTGCATCTGTGAACGTTAAATGTACGCCCAGCTCTGCAATGCGCTTTATTACTGTAGCCAATTGAATGTCTACTATTTCGCGAATTTGCTCTTTAGTTAATGCTTCAAAAACTACAATCTCATCAACGCGGTTGATAAATTCAGGTCTAAAATGCTGGCCCACCACTTCTAATACTGCGGCGCGCATTTTTTCATAGCTTTCTTTGCCAGTCATTTCCTGGATCATGACTGAGCCTAAATTTGAAGTCATCATGATCACGGTGTTGCGAAAATCTACGGTACGACCCATGCCATCGGTTAAGCGTCCATCATCTAAAACCTGCAGTAATATATTAAACACATCTGGATGCGCCTTCTCGATTTCATCTAATAAAATCACGCAATATGGGCGACGACGCACAGCTTCGGTTAATTGCCCGCCTTCTTCATAACCTACATATCCAGGAGGTGCACCGATTAAACGCGCCACCGCATGTTTTTCCATATATTCAGACATATCTAAACGCACTAAAGCTTCATCCGTGTCGAATAAAAATTCAGCTAAGGCTTTGCATAGTTCAGTTTTACCCACACCGGTTGGACCTAATAACATAAACGATCCAAGTGGACGATGCGGATCAGATAAACCTGCACGTGAACGACGCACTGCATTACAGACTGCATTGATTGCTGGATCTTGGCCAATCACGCGCTTACGTAAATAACCTTCCATTTGCAACAATTTGGTTTTTTCCGAACCCAACATTTTGCTAACCGGAATTCCGGTCCAACGTGAAACTACGTTCGCAATTTCTTCGTCGGTTACTTTATTGCGTAATAATTTAAAATCTTCAGGATTGATCTTTTCTGCTGAGGTTAATTTCTTTTCTAGCTCGGGGATCCGTCCGTATTGCAGCTCTGACATGCGCGCATAATCGCCAGCGCGACGTGCTGCATCTAGCTCCTGGCGCAAGCGATCAATTTCTTCTTTAACTTGTTGCGTGCCACCCAATGCAGCTTTTTCTTTAGTCCAGATAGCTTCCATTTCTTTGTATTTCTTTTCGGTTTCTTCCATATCTTTAGTTAATTTAGCGAGACGATCTTTTGAAGCTTTGTCATCGGCTTTTTTCAAAGCCTCATATTCGATTTTGTATTGAATTAAACGACGTTCAAGTTTATCCATTTCCATAGGTTTAGAATCAATTTCCATACGGATTTGACTCGCAGCTTCGTCGATTAAATCAATGGCCTTATCCGGTAATTTACGGCCACTGATGTAACGATGCGACAACGTGGCTGCGGCAACTAGCGCGGGATCAGTTATTTCTACTGCATGATGCAATGCATAACGGTCACTT
>DATIHV010000071.1:0-4732 GCA_035480295.1 Gammaproteobacteria bacterium | reverse complement strand
AGACATACGCCGTATGCAGCTCTTGTTTAGGACTCATCGCCTAAATAGCCTAAGTTGCGCAATGCCTTAGTATCGTTTGACCAATTGTCACGCACTTTAACCCATAATTCTAAATGAACGCTGGTTTTTAGCATGTGATTCATATCCAAACGCGCTTGTTTACCAATCTCTTTAAGCATTGCACCGTGTTTACCAATTACTATAGCTTTTTGGCTATCACGTTCCACCCAAATTATGGCATGCACCACCAACTGCGTGTCGGTTTGCTCCATACGCTCAATCTCAACGCTTAACGCATATGGCAATTCCGCGCTTAGCACGCGTGTTAATTTTTCACGAATAATCTCTGCCAATCTAAAAGGGGTAGATTTGTCGGTCGTTTGATCTGTAGGATAGAGCATTGGACCAGATGGCAGGACTGCAAATACTTTGCGCTCTACAATTTGTACTTGATCGCCCTTTGTTGCCACACACGGAATGATTTCCGCAAAGTGCATTTTCTGGCCTAACTCTTGTAAATGTGGTAACAATAGATCTTTATCCTTGATCATATCGATTTTGTTTACCACCAAGAATACTGGGCACTTAAGATTGTGCACACAATCTAATACTAAACTATCTTCGTCGTTCCATTCTAAAGATTCTACGACAAATATTACTGCATCGACATCATGTAGCGCGCTTTTAGCGGCCTTATTCATTTCGCGATTGATGGCTTTCTTTTGTTTAATGTGCATGCCGGGCGTATCTATGTATACAGCTTGGCGATTATCTATAGTTTTTACGCCGATTATTTTATGGCGCGTAGTTTGTGGCTTATCAGCAGTAATGCTAATCTTTTCGCCAACCAAATCATTTAATAAGGTCGATTTGCCAACATTTGGTCTGCCTACGATTGCGACAAAACCGCAGTACGTATTATTTGAATCCATTAGCATTTAACTGCTCCAATACTTGCTCGGCAGCCATCTGCTCTGCTTTACGTCTGCTACTGCCCATTCCGGAAACCGGTTCTTTTAATAAGACGACTTTACATTCCACTATAAATGTTTGATCGTGTCGTTCACCTTCTACTTTAATAATTTCGTATTCAGGCAGAGTCAATTTTTTAGCTTGTAGTAATTCTTGCAAGACGGTTTTAGGATCTTTATAGTTTTGTAACTTTTTGTCGTTAAACACATCGAACTGCCCTACATACCATCTTAATACTACTGTTTGTACCAAATTCAAATCGCCGTTGGCATCTAAAAATATTCCACCTATTATGGCCTCGAGCGCATCGGCTAGAATCGATGCTCTTTGATGTCCACCACTGCGTTGTTCACCAGCACCTAAAAGTATATAGTTGCCCAGTTTGAACTCGCGTGCGATTTTGGTCAGCATGTCTTCACATATAAAATGCGCGCGCATGCGGGTTAATTGTCCTTCTGTCGCATTAGCAAATCGTGCATATAGTTCTGCAGCAATTATAAAATTCAGAATTGAATCACCAAGAAATTCTAAGCGTTCATTATTTAATGCACCAATAGATCTATGTGTTAAAGCCAGATCTAACCAAGAACTGTCTTTAAATGTATAACCTATGTCTTGCATCAATTGCTTATGATTCATGTTTGTCCGCATACTGATAAATTGATTTGCCAATTCTAGACCAACGAATTGGTACTATCTTGCCATTTGCACTGCTGTCCCAACTCATCCAAGTTGCAACAGCTTTACCTATTAAATACTTTTCATCTAAGAAGCCCCATACACGGCTATCAACGCTATTACTACGATTATCACCCATTACAAAAACGCTATGTGGCGGAACTATTACGTTATCATATTTATAGATTTGCATAGCTTGCGGGTAATCATAAATATCGTGCACAACATTTGCCAAACGCTCTTTGCTTTCTATGGTATAAATGCCGTGATCTTGGGTTGTAGCAATTTCCGTATGTGGAATTAACTTATCATTTATATACAATTGTTTATTCGTATAGCGTATGCGGTCCCCAGGCACACCAACCACGCGTTTAATTAAATCCTGCCCATTCGTATGTCTGAAAACGACTATATCACCAACCTTAGGTTTACCTACAGGGATGATAGTAGTGCCAGAAATTGGCAAGCGTACGCCGTAAGCAAATTTATTTACTAGGATAAAGTCGCCTTCCAGCAAAGTTGGCTTCATCGATCCAGTCGGAATGCGAAACCCCTCACCCAAAAAGGAACGTAAAAACAATACCAAAACCAATACCGGAAACAAGGCAACGATTTCTTTTACCAGCCAATTTGGTTTGCGATCCTTTTTAGACGCGTCTTTTCTATTAATAAAATTCACCAGAAAAACAATTCCGGATACAATGGTTGCGGTTACTAAAATTTCTTCAAATCGCATGATCTATTCCTTATCCAGTTTTAATACCGCCAAGAACGCTTCTTGCGGAATGTCGACCCTACCCACACTCTTCATACGTCTTTTACCGGCCTTTTGCTTTTCTAGCAATTTCTTCTTGCGCGTTATATCGCCGCCGTAACATTTAGCAGTAACATTTTTACGTAATGCTTTTACCGTAGTACGCGCAATAATGTGCGCGCCAATTGCCGCTTGAATTGCCACGTCAAACATTTGGCGCGGAATTAATTCTTTCATTTTTTCCGCTATATCGCGACCGCGTCTAAAGGCAGTGTCACGATGCACAATCAATGACAAAGCATCAACTTGCTCACTGTTGATTAAAATATCTAATTTGACCAAATCAGCTGCTTGAAAGCGTAAGAATTGGTAATCCAAGGAAGCATAACCACGACTCACTGACTTTAAGCGATCAAAGAAATCCAACACGACTTCATTCATCGGTAATTCGTATTCCAATGCTACTTGATTACCCAAATAATTCATATTTTTTTGCACACCGCGCTTTTCAATACATAATGAAATTACATTGCCAACATATCCCTGTGGTACAAGAATATTTGCCACTACAATTGGCTCGCGCATTTCTTCAATTAAACCCAGATCGGGCAACTTGGCTGGACTATCTACGTGTATACATTCACCATTACGTTTGATTACTTCATACACCACAGTAGGCGCTGTAGTAATCAGATTTAAATCATATTCGCGTTCTAAACGCTCTTGCACAATTTCCATGTGCAGCAAGCCTAAGAATCCACATCTAAAACCAAATCCAAGCGCAGTGGAATTTTCAGGTTCATAAAATAATGCTGAATCATTCAAACGCAATTTAGATAACGCTTCGCGAAAATCTTCATAATCATCAGATGACACTGGGAATAAACCAGCATAAACCTTTGGTTGTACTGTTTTAAAACCTGGCAATGGCGCTAGAGCTGGATCGCGCTCTAAAGTTATAGTATCGCCAACCGGCGCACCATAAATATCTTTAATACCAGCAATTAAATATCCTACTTCACCAGCAGCCAAGATTTGCCGTGATTCACGCTTAGGCGTAAACACCCCCAACTCTTCAGCGTAGTAGCTACGACCGCTAGCCATCACTTGGATCTTATCGCCAACTTTTAGTTCACCATTTTTTATGCGCAGTAATGACACAACCCCTAAATAACTGTCAAACCACGAATCAATAATTAACGCTTGTAATTTGCCCTGTGGATCACCTTGTGGCGCAGGAATTAAATCAATTAAGCCTTCTAATAGCTCGGCAACGCCTAAACCGCTTTTCGCGCTAATGCGCTTTGCATCTTTAGCTGCAATACCAATTATTTCTTCAATCTCTCTGCTTACGCGTTCCGGTTCAGCTTGATCCAAGTCAATTTTATTCAGAACCGGAATTACATCTAAGCCTTGCTCGATAGCGGTGTAACAATTAGCAACTGTTTGTGCCTCTA
Source organism: Gammaproteobacteria bacterium (assembly GCA_035480295.1). Classification (GTDB taxonomy): domain Bacteria; phylum Pseudomonadota; class Gammaproteobacteria; order UBA6186; family Azoamicaceae; genus JAGVLG01. Next base: position 871 of record DATIHV010000071.1, on the reverse strand, counting down.
CACCTTGCGCAGCATCAACAACCAGCAACGCACCTTCACAGGCAGCTAGAGATCTCGATACTTCGTAACTAAAATCTACGTGACCTGGTGTATCAATAAAATTGTATTGATAAACTTGGCCATTTGCAGATGTATAATGTAACGTTACACTTTGCGCTTTGATCGTAATACCACGTTCGCGCTCAATATCCATAGAGTCTAATACTTGACTCTTCATTTCGCGCTCGGTTAAACCACCGCATAATTGAATAAAGCGATCAGCTAAAGTGGATTTGCCATGATCAATGTGTGCAATAATTGAAAAGTTTCTAATATATTTCATTTAGTCTTCGTCTTTCAGTTTTATACTGTGTTGCCATCGTCGCTCGCGTCCTCATTTACTAGTTGTAAACTCCGGCGCTCGCTCCTTGGCGCCTTGTCTAAAACTGAAATACTGTGACTAAAAAAAAATATCATTTTTTTTCTATTTTGGTTTCTTAAGCAGCGCCAACATGGCAGCATGTTCGGCTTGTTCTTGTTCGTTTGCATAAATTATCTTTAAATTATATTCACGCGCCTGTAATTCTGTAGCAACTGTTTCATCACTCGCAACGTGCATATGTTGCTCTGCGGCCAAATCCAGCGATGTCTGGCCGGCGGTCATGGCAAGATATACTTGCGCTAAAATTTCCGCATCCAACAAAGCTCCGTGATAGTTGCGATGGCTGTTATCAATATCGTAACGTTTACATAAAGCATCAAGGCTATTACGTTGTCCAGGATGCAATTCACGTGCCAATAATAACGTATCTATAATTTCTAACTCTTGAATCGTATTAGCCCAAGGATGTTTAATGGAATTCAATTCATGCTCTAAAAACCCTAAATCAAA
>DATIHV010000070.1:0-7583 GCA_035480295.1 Gammaproteobacteria bacterium | reverse complement strand
GGGCGAGTACGAAGTTGAATTACATTTGCATCATGGCGAAGTGATTGCAAAAGTGAAGGTATCTATAGTATCTCAGTAGTTGTGAGATCCCCGCTCTACGTTGCATAGCAACTGCGGCGGGGATGACAAAGTTTATGTACTGTCATCTTTTATGTACCGTCATCCCCGAAAACGTCCCTGACGTTTATCGGGGATCTGAATCTTGGAACGATGTTGTAAAAAAGGAAATCCTATGCAGAGCATAGAGAGCATCAAACCCTCCCTCAAGATCCCGCCTCATTCTATCGAGGCTGAACAAGCCGTTTTAGGCGGACTCATGCTGGATAACAATGCATGGGAACAAATAGCAGATCGCATTTCCGAACAAGATTTTTATCGCTCTGATCACAGAGTGATTTTTCGTACCATTGCATTGCTGGCAATGCAAGACAAACCTCTAGATTTGATCACAATTTCCGAGCGCTTAGAAGCACAAAACGAATTATCTGAAGTTGGTGGTTTGGGTTATCTAGGGCAAATTGCCAAGAATACACCCAGTGCTGCAAACATTGCTGCGTATGCAGACATTGTTAAAGAACGCGCATTATTACGCCAATTAATCGAAGTGGGTAGTGAAATCTCCGGCTCCGGCTTTGAACCTAAAGGGCGTATGGCATCTGAATTGGTCGATGACGCCGAACGTAAGGTATTTGCCATTGCCGAACGCGGCAATTCCAACAGCAATTATGGCCCACAAGCGATTTCTGAAGTACTGGGCCGCACCGTAGATCGCATTGAAAAGCTATTCGAATCTGATTCCCCAATCACTGGTATTTCTAGCGGCTTTAATGATTTTGATAAATTAACTTCTGGGTTACAACAATCAGATTTAGTAATTGTTGCTGGTCGACCTTCCATGGGTAAAACGACTTTTGCGATGAATATTGCAGAATATGTGGGTATGAAGTGTCAAAAACCCGTGTTAATCTTCAGTATGGAAATGCCGGCCGAGCAGCTTGCAATGCGTATGTTGTCGTCGCTTGGACGTATAGAAATGCAACGCATTCGCAGCGGCCAGTTAGACGACGGCGATTGGCCACGTTTATCTTCGGCAATTGCGATGATGTCGGAAAAGAAGATCTTCATTGATGACACCGGTGCCTTAGGCCCTGGTGACGTACGTGCACGCGCGCGTCGATTAGTGCGCGAACATGGTGAATTAGGATTGATCGTGATCGACTACGTACAGTTGATGAAAGTCGCTGGTAGTAGCGAACATCGTGCCGCAGAACTTTCAGAAATTTCGCGTTCGTTAAAGACATTAGCGCGAGAATTAAATGTGCCTATCGTGGCATTATCTCAGCTGAATCGTAGCTTAGAGCAACGTACTGATCGTAGACCGATGATGTCGGATCTTAGAGAGTCAGGCAGCTTAGAGCAGGATTCTGACTTAATTGTCTTCATTTATCGGGACGAAGTCTACAACAAAGACACGCCTGCTAAAGGCACTGCAGAAATAATCATTGCAAAACAACGTAACGGTCCGATTGGAACTGTAAGACTTACATTCCTTGGGCATTATTCGCGTTTTGAAAATTTTGCAAATCGTGCAATGTCTGAATCTGGTGCAGATGAACATCATTTTGAAACTGCAGGCTAATCATGACTGCATTACCGTTTAATCATCCTGCGTGGGTTGAAGTAAACCTGGCGCAATTTAAGCAAAACATTAAAATCATTAAGAACTTTATTGGGCCAAATAAAAAGTTTTGTTTACCAATTAAAGCTAATGCGTATGGCCATGGTTTAGTTAATATCGCGCATGCTGCTTGTGAAGAAGGCATAGATTATTTAGGCGTAGCTTGTTTACAAGAAGGTAAACTGTTACGCGCGGCCAATATTCAAGTTCCCATCTTGGTGTTTGGTGCCATTCATATCGAACAAGTCCCCGATCTGATCGCGCACGATTTAGAATTTACTATTGCATCGCATTATAAAGCACGTATGGTTGCGGAAGCATGTAAACAATTAGATAAAACCGTTAAAGTGCATTTAGAACTAGACACTGGTATGCAGCGTACCGGCGTACGCCCATCTACCGCGCCAAGCGTGTTAGATTTTATGGCAGAGCAGGAATGTTTTGAGATTAAAGGCATTTACTCGCATTTTGCTACCGCTGATGATTTAGAGCATCCTTTTGCGCAAACGCAAATTGCTGTATTTAGAGATTTTGTACAGCAACATAGATTTTTAGATAATCCACATGTCATTTGCCATTTGGCAAATTCGGCGGGAGTTGCTGCATTTCCAGAATCGCACTTTGATATGGTACGCCCTGGTGGATTAGTGTTTGGTTGTTTACCATTTGCTAGAGATTTAATGCCAGAAGCATTGCGTGCGATACAACCATGTATGGCAATTAAGGCTAAAGTTGCGTATTACAAAAATGTGCCAGGTGGTACAGGAATTGGTTACAGTCATACTTATATTTCCAAACAGCAAAGCAATATTTTAACTATTCCGTTAGGCTATGGCGATGGTTTGCGCCGTAGCTTATCTAACAAAGGTCAAATTCTACATAATGGTAAACGTTATCCAATTGTCGGTAACATTTGCATGGATCAATTTATGGTAGATTGTGGAGCTGATCCAGGTTACGTTGGCGATGTGGTTACTTTGATTGGAAAAGATAACGATCAAGAAATCACCATCGAAGAAATGAGCCAACTTTGTGCTACCCATCCTTATGAAATTCTTTGCGGTTTTAATGATCGCCTACCGCGTCTGTATAAATATACAATTTGAACATCACGTAGCCTCTGTATTCTGCGTTTATAATCAGTGGTTTTTGCTGAACAATTTCCCATCAATGATGTCCAATAAAAAGGAATAAAGAAAATGGTACATGGGTATGAGCTACGCAGATTTATACAGTGACAAAAAGGCGGAAGAGCTTGTTGCTAGTTTAAAAGAGATGCTTAACAGCCTCCGCGATAAGCTTGACAAAGGCGAGCGTTCTGACGGTACAGAATGTGCCCACATTGCAGAAATTATAAAAGCACTTTCTAAAAAAGATAAGGCTAAAGTTAAGCACCTCGTTAACCGCGGTACGAACCTGCTATTGTTAGCTAAAGATCTGCAAGATGAAACAAAAGATCCAGATGTAAAATCCGCCATGTTTAAAACACAAGCATTTTTGATTGCGCATGACGCGTATTTGCGCTATCCATCTAGAGGGCACGGCGATGATTTGGAAGATCATTGGCTATTTGTGCCATTGCAACCTACAAAAATGATTGGTGTAACTCGATCTAGCTATGGAAAAGAGGTGCAGGCGGATAACACTGATTTGATCCGTTTATTTGCTATGATAATAAATCGCGACGCCAAACAAGATGTAGAAAAAATGCTGAAGAAATTACTTTCTTCGCCTAATTGGAAAAACATGAATGATGCGGACAAATTTAATTTACGCTTTTTGTTGCGCGCACATAATTATGTGGAACTTGCCAAAAAATATTCACGCAAATTGTCGTTTCGCAGAGAGTTTATAAAATTAAAAGAAATTGCTCTTAGTACATATTTAGCGAATGATCCGCGAAGCGCTGAGATATATAGTGACTTATTAGCCAGAACAAGCTATGGTAAATATTTGCCACCTATGTCATTACCTTCGATCCCTGTTCCGCCTCTGCTGTATGGCAGGTTAAATTGGATGGCGCCTAAAAAAATCCATACTGAAACTAAACCAAAGAAAAAAGATTTAAATTTGATGCCTAATTATGAATATTGGTTTGACCATGATCGACAAAATTTATTAACTCTAGCCTTGCAAGCTGGAAATATCGCGTTGGCCACAGAATTACTTGCTAGGCAAGCTGACATTTTGACTCGAAACGATCTTGAGGATTTACTTAAAACAGCTGTGACGAACAAGAGAACTGCCCCGATCTTATATATGATATTGGACAAGTACCCTAACAAGACATTTAGCGGCGACAGTTTGTACACTATCGCCATAGTAAAGGCAATAGAAGCAGGAAATATGCGCGTTGCGGAAAAGTTGTTAGAAAAGTATGAGAAATTTTCATTGTCGCCTCAAGATATGGATAAAATAACTATAGCGTGTTTACAAGAACCAAGTTCGGCGCAGGTTTTGAGCAGAGTAATTATGCAATTTCCAAAACGCCCATTTAAGATCACACTTGATATGTTTGATAACGGTAAGGATGAAGCGAGACGCCTGCAATTGCGTGATCTATTAGCGTCTCTTTTCGTACATGATCAACAGGACCTTGCTAAAAACGAAACTGTGAAATCACTTCTTAAACAAATGACTGATCACTACCAAGAACAGATTGATAACTACCAAAAACCGCCTGATGAATATCCGAAACCTATTTCTACAAAATCACCAATTATTGGTCATGAAATACATGGCTTAGCAGCGGAAAATCCAGTTTTTCTGGATAAGATACTGTCAATGTTGGAAGAATTAAAAGACGACAAAAAATATCTTGCATCCTATGCAATGATAGCAAATTTAATCTCTGGTCCGTTGCACCAACTATTTCCTGCTGGTTTTGATTTAAATGACCATGACGAAATGAAAGAGCTGCGCGATCGAATTCAAAGTGATGCTAAATTACTTGCTTACGCAGAGATAATACTGAAGCACTGTAAGTGGCTCAAAAAAGAATCTAGCGATGATCCAAAAGTTGCACCTGCGCTAGAAAAGATATTCTCCCACCTGGACGTAACAGTTGGCTATGTAAATGTGAAAGAATTTACTATTTTAAACGGCATAATCAGCAATTTAGAAAAAATTGTACCCCCTGGTTCTAACGAGCATCATACCCGCAAATACTCTTAATTGCAGCTATGTCAAACTGTTCATCGCCCCATTATGCTAACCTTAGGTATTGGGCTAAAAATACGGGCATAAGGCATGAAATTTACTAGCGAAAGCACGCTGCATCAAAAGTTCCTAGAAAACATGCATGATGCCGTGTTGATTTTAGATGAAAATTTCAATGTTAATGATTGTAATCATGTTGCTACAGTATGGTATGGCTATACGGAAGAACAACTTAAAAAGCTTAATTTAAGCGATCTACGCGCCCCAGAAGAGCGTGCAAAAATCACCGAACACATGCACGGTGTGGCAACAAAACAAGGCGGCATCTGGGAAACTGTACATTTACGCAGCGATGGCAGTACTTTTGCGGTAGAGGTGAGCTCAACGCCAATTGAGATTGGTGATAAGCGCCGCTTTTATCATGTAGTGCGCGACATTTCCGTGCGTAAAAAAAATGAAGAGGCATTACGTGCTTCAGAAGCGCGTTATAAGCAAATAGTAGAATTCGCTCCTGATACGATTTTTATTCATCGGCATGAAAAAGTAATTTTCATGAATCACGCTGGGCTTAAATTGTTTGGCGCCGAAAACCCTGCACAAATCATTGGTCAAAGTTTGTGGAATCTATATCCACCAGAACGCCATGACATAGTCCGCGCACGTAATCATACTATGCAAAAGACGCGCGGTGCCGTGCCAACAATTGAACATGTAGTGCAACGCGTAGATGGCACTAGATTCCATGTGGAAGCGACGGCAACAATAATTGATTACGAAGATGAACCGGCCTTCTTTGTTATGATGCGCGATATTACAGAGAAAAAGAAATTTGAACGCGAATTATCATATCTTGCCAAACACGATCCAATAACTGGCTTAGCCAATCGTGCATTTTTCCAAGAAACATTAAACGCCGAATTATTGCTTGCTAAAACAAAAAATCAGCTGCTAGCAGTAATATTTGTTGATATAGATGGCTTTAATTTGTTCAATGAAGTGCTTGGACATGCTGGCGGAGATGATTTACTTCGTTTTATTGCCACGCGACTCTTATACCTTGATCTTCCGGCTGAAAACTTAGGTCGTTTTGGCCCACAATTTGCAATAATTTTGCATGAGATTACTACGCCCGAACAAATTGATCATTTTATTACCAGAATAAATCAAGTGATTACTAACGAAATAATGGTGCAAAATCAAAAAATACATGTGCGCTTTAATTATGGTATTTCCATTTGTCCTACTGATAGTGATCAAGGTGTTATTTTAATGAGCAGCGCAAGCGTAGCCTTAACTAAGGCTAAGGAAATTGGTGGTGGAGCCGTGCAGTTTTGTACCCCAGAGTTAAATCAAAGAGCACAATTGCGCATCAAGCTTGAGCACGGCTTACGTGACGCTTTAGCACATCAGGAATTGTTTTTGCAATATCAGCCAATTATTGACACTAAAACTAAAACTGTCGCAGGTTTTGAAGCTTTAGTGCGTTGGGATCGAGAAGGCAAGCCAGTAAGCCCCGCAGATTTTGTGCCTATAGCAGAAAAAACCCACATGATCATTCCTATAGGAGAATGGATCGCGAAAACTGCAGCACAACAATGTATGACATGGCAACATGCTGCAGCAGCGCCTATTTTTATATCAATAAATATTAGCCCCGTACAGTTTAATCATAGCAACGTGCTTGAGATGTTAACTAAAGTTTTAGAACATACACGACTTGATCCAGGTGCGCTAAAAATCGAAGTTACTGAAAGCGTTTTGATGCACGATGTACAAAAAAGCATACACATTTTGCACGAAATTAAGCAACTAGGTATAAAAATTTCGATTGATGATTTTGGAACTGGCTATTCATCTTTAAACTATTTACGACACTTACCAATAGACTACATAAAAATCGATCAATCATTTGTGCGCGACATGACCACGAACGCAAACGATGCTGCAATTGTCAAAACAATCGTTGATTTGGCACATAACCTAAACTACCAATTAATCGCCGAAGGCGTAGAGACTGAAGAACAGCTGCAGTTTTTAACTAAATTAGGGTGTCATTACATTCAAGGTTATTACTTTAGCAAGCCATTGAGTGATAGCGATGCTACGCAGTTCTTGCAGAAACGAATCTAGATGTCAGGAATATTATATTTTTTCAGCGGCCGCGGCAAGTACATCCCTGTAGGCTTATTTGCGCATCCCTGCGCAAAAAGCCGCTTCAAAAACATAATATTCCTGACATCTAAGCAAGCAATTCAAAATAGCATCTTGTAATAAGAGGCGGTGTTGTATATGTGCGGCGTGGTTTCTGCGGCCATGGATGGCCGCAGTTAAAGCGCACAGGGACGTCGAGCCAAAAAATGCGCAGCATTTCAAAGGCGAGAGCGGCCACGCAGCGCATATACTACAGCGCCTCGATTTGCAGCATTAATACGCAATTGCTTAAGCACAAATTGATTACCTGGATTGGATAGCTTATCATGCTCTGCAATTTGCCATTGAAATAGATTTGCCACATACATGACTAAAAAGACGCTACGTAGTGTACAAGAATTAGTGTCGGCTGACTTAGCGCCAGCGGACGAACATGCTGCCTTAGCGATGGTGGCACAAAAGTATGCAGTAGCAGTGTCACCACATTTGATGGAGTTGATCCGCCAAGAAGATGGCATTCGTAACCAATTTATCCCTACTGCAGCAGAATTAGTTAATGGCCCGCGCGATATGACTGATCCAATCGGCGATAAAA
>DATIHV010000069.1:0-2778 GCA_035480295.1 Gammaproteobacteria bacterium | reverse complement strand
ACTGGATTTAGAATGATGCTATTTGACACTGATCCATGGTTTTCAAGCTCTGGCGAAGTACGGTCTTTTATAACTTATGATTTTGTGTCGCCAAGCAACGCCATTACCGCAAACTTCCTAGTAGGCAGTAATAATTTTATTGTAACCTCAGGAAATGCCCGCACTGCCGTACTAGCTGGAGCCGATTTAACTGTCAATCTATGTGATTGGTTGCAAACAAAAGTTAGCTATGATTTTGAATATCGCTCAGGCTATCGAAACAGTTCAGGTTCTGTGAAACTGATAGTATTGCTTTAAACTGTATGCCTTGTAGGAATTGGGTACTATACACAACGTATCTAAACCAGGCAAATACACCGCCCGAATAGATCTTTTCTGCCATAGATAATAGCTTGTCTCTGCACTTATAACAGCACTTACCCATAACTAGTAATAGCAAATATCCATATCTATGCCAAATCCACACAAATAAAATATAGGAACCCTACTAGAAAAAGGATTTTCTTTATGGCCATGCGGATCATTCCATCCGAATACAGTCTCATTCCAAGCACCATAGAGCAAGCTACAAATTCCAACAAACAAGTTCTGCATAACCAGAAGGTCATTCAACCCGGTGCCACATTTTTTGAAAGCGATTTTGATTACATTTATTACGACGAGCAACGCAAGCGAAGCACCCAAAGTGCATCAACCAATTTTTTAGAAAATGGCAATTATTGCGTTATAGTTGTGCCGCCTGCAAATTCATTATCGTTGGCGCACAACACAAATGACTATTTGCAAGAGCAAATTAACAACATTGCCAAACTGAAAATGGAATTTGGCAAGATCGTGATTGTTTCTAGTACTTCAACAGATGAATTGCATGATTGGATCGTATCTGCAGTTAAGAATGCGCCTTGGTACAACCCGCAACGGCACGATCGCTTAAATATATTACAAGATTTAGAAATCACTCCTGTTTCTGATATAAGTTGTCAGCTAATAAATGCCCTAGGATTAGCAACCCAATCCGTTGATGGCAATCGCGGAATTACCTCCAACAAGGGCATTATTCATGTGCAGAATGGTGTTGTACAGCGTGTTTGGCATGATAATGAATTGCCCATTTTACGTCCATATCAACGCGAGCAATCACCAGCGCCGGCCCCAGCCAAAAATAATAACTTACGAGAATTACGCACAATACCAACGGAGTATAAATTAATACCGCAAAGCATCGATGATGCTACCGCCATAAATCAAAAAATAGTTCATAACAAGAAGCTTATTGAGCCTGGCGATATGCTTTACAACCTAGAATATGAAGATCTATTTTATGATAAATATGGCGCTATAAACAAGAAGACGTCTCACACCAATTTTTTATCTAGAGGCAATCATTGTCTTATTACGTTACCTGGATCATACACTACTTCCACGCTAAAAAATGTTGACCCTCACTTGCACGATTACATTGAAAATATACAGCACTTAAATGAAAAGTTTGATCGCCTTGTCATCATAGCCAAATCTCCAGCTGGACAATTACATCAGACAGTTAAAAATTCTATAAAAAAAGCAAGCTGGTATGATCCAAAATTGCACGATCACAACGACATTATTCAAAAACTTAACATTACTATCATTCCAGATAATAGCGCACAACTAATAAATGCCCTTGGGTTGGCAGTTGATGGACATAAACGCGGCATATTAAGCAAACGTGCAATGATTGTCAGCGTTAATGGAACTGCAGTTGCGGTGCAATATGAAAATGACCCTTTAGTTGGAGATAGGGTTAATGCAAGGGTGGCAATTGAAGCATTAAGCTCTATAGATCTTCCAGCTAAAAAACCTGCGGTGTTATTTGGAGCTCATCCAACGCAAAAATTATCTATAGTCGGTGGTGGCATTATAGGAGCTATGGAGGCATATTTTGCTTATTTAGAAGCCAAAAAGAATCGCCGCCAAATTCGCGTCACTGTATATGATAAAAATGCAAGTATTGTTGATACTCCTGCAAGCAACATTGCTCCTAGCTTAACTCCAGATGAAATTCTATCTGTAGTACCACGCGGTAAAGCATTAGCTGAAGCCTTAAAGATTGATTTTGATAAGCCGGGTGGCATTAATGTCAGCGATGAAATTAACAAAAGCCCGGTAGCGCGCAATTTCATAGCACAAGTTGAATTGTATAGACCATATGAAGAAGAGCATAAAAATCGCACCAATGCACTATTACAGCTAGGCAAGATCAGCATGGATCTATGGCAAAAAATTTACGACGACGCTGATGACGATCTAAAGCAAATTTTTAAAGAATCTAATTTTAATCCGTGTCATGAGCCGTTAAAAAAAGACGGCGTATTACATGATGGATACAGAATTGATTTAATTTACAACATATCTGATGCACGAGCTCGAGCTGAAAGCATGAAGAGTGACTATGTAGGCATAGGTTATAAGCATTGCAAAATTTTATCTCCAGATGAAACTATGGAAAGAGATCCATTCTTAAAAGATTTTTGCCTGCGTTTTTCAGATGTTGATGCGAATGGCGTACGGGTTTGGAAGAAAGAAGTTGTAGCACTATATCGTCCAGGTGGCTGCTTAGATGCCAGTGTGTTTTTACCAAAGTTCTATGCATATCTGCACAAAGTCATGGGCCAATACACAAATGAATATGGTGTAGTTAAAGATTGTTTTAGATTAAAGTTTCTAAAAGAAATCAATGGCGTTGTCTTTGGACCAGGAACAATTGAAGATGACAGCAACAAAATTGTTGGGCTTAAA
>DATIHV010000068.1:0-2120 GCA_035480295.1 Gammaproteobacteria bacterium | reverse complement strand
CGGTAACATTTGTGTTTTTAAAAACGCCTAGTATCCTAGACGTAAGCATACATCCAGATAAATTTATTGCCGTCACTTTGGTATCTTTAAGGCCGTCCAGCACACGGGCTTGTTTATCAGCATCGAAGTGGCCTAATTTGTTTCCTGTCAAATTAATTGTGGTGACATTGGTACCTTTAAGAGCGCTCAGCACTGTAGCTAGTTCATCCGCAGAAAAACCTTCTAAATTGCAATAGGACAAATTAATTGTAGTAACATTGGTGTCCTTAAGCGCATGCAGCATTGCAGCGAGTTCAGCCGCAGAAAGCTTGCCTAATTTGTTGCCAGATAAATCAAGGGTGGTGACATTATGAAGCTTTAATTCACGGATTACTTCCTCGTCCATAAGAAGGGATGGTAACGTAGATACATCATCCTCAGGCACACGCAGTTTAATATTACCTTGTGATGTTCTAATTGTTTGTATTAAATCTGCTGCCGTCATGTGCTTAAGCCTTTTCTATTTGCTTTGTAGATATCGTCAATACTCGATAGTATTATGACATCACTGAAAGACATAGGTTCACAGATTAACAGCAGTTTTGCATCAAACGCTGTTTTCAATCTCAGTCGCTGCAGAAACGTGTTGCTACACGCGAAAAACTATTAGTGATTGACCCAACTAATTGTCTGTGATAAAATATTTACTCATTGAAATTATATATTTAGGTGCAACTACCATGTTTGCAAAATTTCACGTGCTATTTGAGCCATTTTGGCATAAAAGCCGCGCAAATCGCGTAAAAACAGGTCTATTTGTACTGACAAACGTTGCTTTACAGGCAGCCATATATTTCGCCACGATTCCGCAAACAGATGATCCTGAGGCCAAGGCATCAGCCGAATTGGCTAACCTTAAAGCTTTGATTATTCCTATGTTCGCCAATTCAGCACAAATGATGATATTCATGAATATGCAGGCGGCGGTGTGCGGTCCATTGCAGGGTTCTATAGTGCAGCGTTTGCTGGGCACGCATAATGAATTTGATGAAAATGTGTTTAATAATATTGGTAGTGTGCACACGCTTGCATCAGAAGAAGTAAAAGATGCAATTCAGGACCTTGGATTGCATGTGGATAATGCCTCGAGATTTCTCTATATAGCAGGTACTTTGTTTAACATTGTTCCGATGGGGTTATACTGGCGTACGGCAGAAAGAAGTTTACCTGCGGAAGCGCGTAATGTGCTTTACACCGCTACCGCCATTACCGGTTTAATGTGCGTGGTACAAAAAATATTAACCGATCGTGTGGCGCTATACAGAAAACACGCAATGGAAGAGGACAGCAAATTCCGCACTAGGATACAAGCCGATTTTCGATCGAATGATGCGGTAGTGGCTTGTACATATCAAAATGCAGAATCAAAAATACTTATTGCATCAACACAAGCCAAACAAACTAGCGCGCATCGTTATGCGATAGCACTTGGTACCGCCAAAGCTATCAATAACATCATGGGCTTAGGTTTGATGAACATTCTGCGCATTGTAGTTGGTGATGCATATCCAGAGGTAAAAGGCACAGCGCAACTAGATACCTTTAGTATTGCCATCACGTTCTTTGCTACGGCGTTGTTGCAGATCATCTACTCTCTGGCTACAGATTATACTTTAGCCACCATTGGTTTGGATAAAATTACTAAAATCAACAATTTTTTAAATGAGATTGAAGAATTGAATTCTAGCCCATTTTTAGATATTTCTTATGAGCAAGAATTTGATAACGCTGACGCAATTGTGCGTTTTAGCGACTACACTTTAGCAATCCCTAAACAAAATATGTCTGCCACCGTTATTGATAGAATCAACACAACATTAAATGATCCGCATGGAACATTCTTATACTATAAGAGCAACTTTGACATCAAAAAAGCCACCTGTGAACGCATATTTGGCCCGTCAGGCACGGGTAAAAGTACCATGTTTAGATCGATGCACGGAATCTGGCCATATGCCAGCGGAAAAATTAGTTTTGCTTGCAAGCGTGATGAAATTTATGTGATGCCACAAGATCAATTATTTGTACACGGCACTTTATTGGAGAATATTTATTATCCATATCCAGTACCAAATAAGTTT
>DATIHV010000067.1:0-11409 GCA_035480295.1 Gammaproteobacteria bacterium | reverse complement strand
GCTGTATTTGTGTTAGCAATAAGCAGTTACTATTTATTACAGGAGCGACACATGGCGTTTGCCAAGCGTTCATTTGCTATTGCAGCAGGGTTCGGCTTGGCCTCAGTTCTATCTGTGATCGTACTTGGCGACGCTAGCGGGTACACAATAGGTGAAGTACAACGCACGAAATTAGCCTTAATCGAAGCAGAATGGGAAACACAGCCTGCTCCAGCAGCCTTTACTTTATTCGGGTTTCCTGATCAAGACACACAAACCACTAAATATGCAGTACGAATACCCTATGCATTGGGCATAATTGCTACACGTAGCGTTGATACACCTATAGAAGGCATTAAAGAAATTCAAGCCGAAATGGTTGGCAAAATGCAGCAGGGGATAAAAGCATATGCGCTTTTAGAAAAAATTCGGGAAGGCAATGCAACACAAACGATTAAAGATCAATTTAATGATTTAAAATACTATTTAGGTTACGGGTTGTTATTAAAACGTTACGTTGCAGATCCAAAAACAGCCACGCATGAACAAATTGTCTACGCCGCGGAACATGCATTGCCTCGTGTAGCGCCATTATTTTGGTCTTTCCGCATTATGGTTGGCTGCGGCTTTATTATGTTGTACATCTTTTGTGCGGCTATGTACTACAACACTAAACGTGTTGTGCAAGATAAGCGCTGGTTTTTAAAATTGTGTCTATGGTCATTACCGCTACCATGGATTGCCGCCGAATGTGGGTGGATTGTCGCAGAATATGGTCGGCAGCCCTGGGTGATAGCTGAAGTATTGCCCACATTTTTAGGCGTATCATCTGTATCAACCAAAACCGTGTTAACCAGCTTGATTGGACTAGTCGTATTATATTCTGCGTTGTTAGTGGTTGAATTGTATCTAATGTTCAAATATGCACGTTTAGGTCCAGAGGGCCAATCATGATCGACTATGTAACTTTAAAATTAATTTGGTGGGGAATTTTTGGATTCCTGATTATTGCGTTCGCAGTTACTGAAGGCTGGGATATTGGCGTAGCGTTTTTGTTGCCAATCATTGGCAGAAATGACAATGAACGTAGATTAATGCTGAACGCAATAGGGCCAACATGGGAAGGCAATCAAGTGTGGCTGATTACGCTCGGTGCTGGCATGTTTGCTATTTGGCCCATTGCATACGGCACAATTTTTTCGAGCATGTATCTCGCGTTCATTTTAGTATTAATTATGCTAATTTTGCGTCCGCCCGGCATAGACTATCGCAGTAAACTTAAATCTCAAGCGTGGCGTAACACATGGGATGGCGCGCTATTTTTGAGCGGTTTAGTATTAGCGTTATCATTCGGCGTAGTGGTCGGCAACTTGTTAGTGGGTCTGCCGTTTACGTTTGATAATGAAATGCGCGAAATTTATACGGGGCGTTTTATAACTATGTTTTCGCCGTGCGCATTGCTATTTGCTGCCGTTAATTTATGCATGATGGGAACTCAAGGTGCGCTTTATGTACAGTACAAAGTAACGGATCAACTTGCTGAACGAGCTAAATATGCAGTAAAAATCCTTGGTCGTGGTTTTGTTGTTACTTCAATTTTTACCTGCATGTATGTACTGTCTTGGGTGCCAGGCTATGAAATTTTAATGATGCCAGACCGTAATACGAATATCATTGTAACCGAAAAGCTAGTGGGCATTAATCCTTTAGGCTGGGCTAACAATTTTGCACTGCATCATGAATTATTGATATTTCCGACATTAGCGATCATATCCGTGTTGGCAGCAATAACACTAAGCCAAAAATCTAGACCCGCAACAGCGCTGTTAGCACACAGTATGGGTATTGCATTTGCGGCACTCACACTAGGTTGCGCATTATTCCCTTTTATAATGCCATCAAGCGTTGAGCCTAATCACAGTTTAACCATATGGGATGTATGCTCAAGCAAATTGACATTAGCTTGGTCATTGTTTGCCGTCGTAGTGTTATTGCCAATTATTTTAATGTACACTGCTTGGGTATATCGAGTCATGCGCGGTAAAGTCACGTTGCGACCAGAGTCATATTAGGAGAAAGCCTTGTGGTACTTTTGCTGGATTTTGGGAGTGTTGTTTGCATGCGCGTGCGGTATTATAAATGTTATGTGGTTGGAAAGCGAACACATGTTCGACAACAAATGATGCGGTAAAACTAAAAGGTGATGCAATGCTACTTTCTAAGAAGACTTTAAAATACATACTTACTTGCTTTTGAATTGCGCTACTAATTCCAATAGCTCACGCTGCAGATGAACATGGTTTCGTCGACGTTAATGGCGCCAAAATATTTTACCAAACATTCGGTAGTGGCAAACCCATATTTGTGTTGCATGGAGGTCCAGGTCTAAGCTCAGGATATTTGCTTCCGCAAATGAGTAACTTTGGTAATGGCTACAAAGTTATATTTTACGATCAACGCGGATCAGGAAAATCCAGCGATACACAGATTAATGAGCAAACCATAACAATGGCACAATTTATAGCGGATCTAGACGCAGTGCGCGCAAAACTTGGTTACAACAAAATTATCTTGATGGGACACTCATGGGGCGGATTACTAGCCATGAACTACGCCATAGCGCATCCTGCGCACGTCGAGGATTTGGTATTGGTAAATTCAGCACCAGCTACTCATGCCGGATTTCTGGAGTTTGTGCAAGAATACGACAAGCGCACTGCAAAAATAAACCATGAATTAAATAGCATGCGCGACTCAGCAGCCTTTAGAGCAGGGGACCCAAGCGTTGTTACCAAATATTATCGCCTAATATTTGCAACATATATGACCAATCCTAAAGATGTCGATAAAATCTCTTTATATTTTACAAATAAATCGGCATTGAATGGATTTAAAGTTGCGGCAATTCTGCAAAAGAATTATTTCGACAATAAATATGATGTATTGCCGCAGCTAAAAAAGCTGCATATCCCTACATTGATTATTCATGGATCGGACGACTTAATGCCACTAGCGACCGACGAAGCAATCCAGAAGGCAATTCCTAATGCAAAGTTGATTATTTTGAACCATACCGGTCATTTTGCATATATAGAAGACCCAGCTAACTTCTTTGCGGATGTGAAAGCATTTTTAAATCAGAATCAGAACACGCACTGATCACTATTTGTATATAGCTATATGCTGCAAACCTTTTACATACGGATTCTGCGCTAGTGCATGAGGATCCGTTTCGTTATTGATATTAACGAGAATGATTTTACCAGAACCGAATTTAAAATCATTATGTATGTCGTACACCATGCCAATCACAAGCAAATTACCAGAATTTACTTGATCTTCAAAGTCAGCTACAGCTAGTTTTACCTGATTGTTTACGTTATGCACAATGTTTTGGTTTAAAGTAGCTTTTGGATTTACATCTAACGTTTCTAATTCACGCTTAATGTTAAGTGATTCTTTGCTGAAATCTGTCATAGCTGCTTTCACGGCACCACATTCAGAATGCCCAACAACTATAAGCATGGGAGTATGCAAATGGTTAACACCATACTCTACAGATCCATATGCAGTTTGCACCTGGTTGCCAATGTTGCGTATAGAAAATAATTGGCCAGCCGGTGTTTCGTTGATGCTATTTGTATCAACTCTAGAATCAGAGCACAAAACAATTGTTGCGTCAGGTGTTTGTTTTTTTAACATCTCCTGGCTTACGAGATCATGAAATCGCTCTTGATACTTAAGATTTATGTCTATTATTTGCTGTAATTCTTGACGCACATAATTAATTTCTGCAGCACTTTTTTTTGCGGTGACAGCAAGGGCAGGGAAGCTCAATGTAGTTACAGTAAGTGCCAACAATAATGTTTTGATCTTCATAATAATTCCTTACTCTGCGTGTATGTGATCAATCAGTTGTCTATAAAGTTTAGCTTTGTCGGCATCAGAAGCATCTGTTCCAGGAGCGTCCGTATCGACGTCACTATTGTATATTTGTACTAACAAGCTATACACACGGACCAGATCTGGATTGTTAGGGCCGCCATATAATCCTTGCAAAATTTTACGCGCAGTAATTGCGCATATAGCAGCATTTTTTCTATCACCTATAGATAAATAATATTTGGCCACAGCCATTTGGCTCTCTGCTATATCCATTTCGGTTTTTTTATCAAAAGTACTTGAAGTAATATCACCATTACTTAAGTCATTAAATAGTTGCAATTTCAAAGCTTTAATTTGATTTAGGTCTTGCGTTATAGCAGGATCATCTGCAGCGTTAACTGATTTGACTAAAAGCAAAACAGTCACAATAGAAATGGTTTTAATAACCGTCAGATGCTTCATTGTCCTACCTTAAGGAGCGGTGCTTATCTTAAGTTTATTAGGCCAAGCACGGTTGTCAAGCAATCTACAGGTCTACAACTGAATGGCAACTTCCGCTGACCTACGCTAATGTAGCAATAATACTACTTAAACGGAGCATTCGAAGATGAAGCCAAAGACAAAACTACGCGATTTTGTCGTATTTCTAGCAGGTGCGGAGTTTTTTCACACGCTTAGCCATGTCGTTTTAACTGCACTGATTTCCTTTCCATGGCAGACTAAAATGATGATGGTTACACAGTCTTTGAATAGCTGGGCTATAACGCTTAATGGCGCCATTACGATTCTGTTACTGGTATGGGCTTCAAAGCTTAAAAGCTAATTCTTTGTGTTGGTTATTCCAAACGAAACAGCTTGCAATTTTGCGGTAAAACAAAGTTCTGGATACGCTCAACGGCTCTGACTGGGAGAGTTCGTTGTTTTTTGGCTGCTGCTGCAAACAAGCGAAAAGCGTAAAAATCTTTGTATAGTTTAAGATAATCGTCAGCTGGTTCTTTGTAGTTACCAAGTAACTGCATCAAACGCTTTTGCCCAGGCGAATCTACGCTCCCATAAACCTTAAAATGTACTTCTCTAGCATTGTCCAACGCAAGAAAACTGTCTAGGACACGCATTGCGGCGAGCGGGGTAAAAGCAAAGGGCGTATCAAAAACGATTTTGTGAACATTTTTATTATTCAACGTAGCAATAGCCGTGATGACTTCTTCGGTCTGCTGGGTATCCAAAACACCTTGCTTATGCACTAAATTTAACGTCTCTTGCGACTCGGCAGCGGTTATTTGCTCCGCCAATGAGGGATTATGGATTCTAAATTCCGGCGCGTCAGCTGTTGTAGTCGTAGTGGTTGTAGCCGTAGTAGAGGTGGTTGTAGCCATTTTGTGTCTTTTACTGCTTAACATCGTTTTTACCTGTAAAATTGAGGATTTAAAATACGCCATAATGTTTATTAAGGAATACCAACATAATATCGCACCAACTAACTAAGTTGCAAGCTGTGTATATGCAATTATACATAGAATCTTCAGCATAGGGTCGTGTATGATGTGGGCAGTACGGATTGTATCGTAATTTTTCACCGCATTTTTAAATATTGTTAATAAAGGCACTTTATTATGAAAGAAAACCTTTTACTTTTTTCTGCTTTTGCTACTGGTGCATATGCTGGTTTTAACGCAGTTAATGGGTCTGATACGGCAATCAAGGCTGTCGGCGCTGCAGCTGTTGGTATGCTAGGGGCACCGGAGGCAATTGCTATTACAAGCATGGTCGCGTGCACTGGCGCTATGTCCGGAGCTGCGTTGGCAGTTGTAGTTAACCTGGGTAATGCGCTTAAACCAATGCCTCAGAGATAGCCGGAATTAATACTTCCGATAATATACTTTATCGGATACATGAAACGTTATCCGAAACTTGAGTTACATGCGCTGCCGTTTGTTATTTGGATCGGATGTATCACCAGACCTTTTGTTACTCGAATCAGTTGTACTGTCAGAAACAGGCGTATTGCTTGAACTGTCGGATGGATTCGAGTTTCGATCTGGCATGGTGTGTTTATTCACCAATGCGCTGTGTGCAGTAATTAGTTGTGCTAAAACCTGCTGCTGCATTTCTATTTGACGTATATTTGCTCGCACTGTTTCCGGGTTAAATTGAATCGGTGCAGCTTGAGCCGCGCTATTTTCATTTGCGTCTAATGATTCTTCTAATTTCCGTAATTCTTCTAGATCTTCTTCTTGTGATTTTCTCAGTGCTTCATGTAGTTCTTCTGATGTGCTTCTGTGTATGGGTGGCAATTCTAAAGGCCCATACGTCTTGGTCCGTTTTGCGTCTGGCTCAATGCGTTGCGATGAGGGCGCAGTAGAATTTGCGCTTGGTGCAGTCGTCCTGAGTACTGGAGCATTTCTCAACAATTCAATATATTGCTGCTTAAACGCTTCCAATAACTTGAATTCAACAATTAACAAATTCTTTTTATCAAAGGGAACATTATATTCTTCACATAACATGCGCAGACTTCGGGTATATGTTTCTATAGAGGCAAATAAATCCTGCAAATATGGATTGTGTATTTTAAACTTCGGATCTAAATTGCGAATTTCAAAATTCGGATCTTCTATGTATGCAGTAATCTGTGCTGGATTGGTCACTAAATCTAGTATGAGCTCTACATAAGATAATCGTAGTGCTTTCTTCTCTGCTTCACTTACGCTTCCCCACATCGGATAATTATTGGACTGCAACGACATAGCAAAAAGTGACAGTGGCATGTACTTACCGTTAACCATCTGAACTTGGCGTGTATTTTGCATTTTCTCGTAACCATCAAACAAGTGAAAAATCGCGTGCAGCTTTTGCAATAATTGTTCTAACTCTTCTGCGGTCATAATACGCCTCGCTGTTACTTAGTTGTCATAATAACATATTTATAAGGATCTGTCACCTGTTTTTCGTCGTAATCCGAGCGTTCCTCGAGTTTTGCAAGTCTAGAATTAGGGTCATGTCTTTTAAATAGTCTTGTCGTACTTGCTCCAGCGAATCACGAAATACCCGAGGATCTTCAATGAAGGTAGGCAACTCCGGCTCGAAAACAAACTGTCTTCTCGGGATCGGCTTCGACATAGCGGCTATAGAATTTCCCGCCTTAAGAAAGCCATTACTATGCTGCTGCCGCGTGTGAGATGGAATATAAGTTCTAAGATTTGTATCTGCTTGTGTGCCGGCTTGTGCAACCTTTGGTGATACAACGTTCGGTGGTAGATGTGCACGCAATACATGCCTAAAGTCTATATTTTTAATGTAATCAGCAAGCAAATTACTATAAGTTTTGCACAATTCAAATTCAGTGTGCAACAAATCTTGAGAGTTATAAGTAACACCATACAAGCCGCAATAATGCGCAAACTTAAATAACAATGGTGCAACAATAGGATCATTTGCATTAGCACATTGTTGTGTAATATCTAACATATCCAAGATACAACGCATTCTATCTTCGGTCGATGTTATGTTCAGTCTGCTTGCAAGCTCTTGATCACCAGTGGCATTCCAGAGCCAGGCGGTAAGAGGTATTGGAATATCATTGCCGTTAAACCTCTGAGTTTGCTTTCCATACTCCGCGAATATCGCAGCTACTATCTCTCGCAAATAAGCAAGTCTTTGTTCATTGCTACCCGACATGTGCCACCTCTTGTTTTGTGTGTTGCGCTATCATGTATTCCTCATTAGTTGGCACTATTCCGATTAACAATTTGCTTTCCGCAGTGCTAATGATGTCGTTGTTGGTAGCATTTGCCTGGAAATCAAGTTTTGCACCAAGCCACATGAGCCAGTTCGCAATATTAGCTCTTATCGGAGCAGCATTCTGCCCTATTCCACCGGTGAAAATCAATACGTCACAACCGCCTAGCACTGTAACCAATTTGCCAGCTTCACAAGCAGCCATGAAGCAAAACAAATCAATAGCATTCCGCGCTTGCACGGTGTCGTTGTTTAATAAAGTTTTAACATCATTAGACACGCCTGACACTCCAAACAAGCCGCACTGATCATATAAAAGTTTACTTACCTCATCTACCGAATACTTTTTTTCCTGCAATAGATATAACAACACTCCTGGATCGATGCTGCCTGTTCTAGTACCCATCATTAGGCCGTCCAATGTGCTAAAGCCCATAGTTGTAGCAACGCTTTGCAAATTGTGCATTGCGCACATGCTTGCACCATTTCCTAAATGTGCTACAATCACTTTTTTCTGCGCAATAGCACCTATCTTTTCTCGCAATATGGAGGCAACATATTCATACGAGAGCCCATGAAATCCATAGCGAATAATTCCTTCATCGGTTAACTGTTTTGGAATAGCAAATTGTTTTGCCAAAGGGAGTTGCGTTTTATGAAATGCAGTATCAAAACAACCCACTTGCGGAACGTTTGGATATTCGCGCATCAAATATTCTACAGCCGCAATATTATGTGGTTGATGAAGCGGTGCCAATGGTGTAAGACTTTTGAGTTCATCTATAGTTTTTTGATTTAACAAAACCGGCACGAAAAACTTCTTGCCGCCATGTACAATTCTATGGCCTATGCTAGTAATTCTGTAGGTGGTTTTATTTTTTGACAACCACTCGAATACTTGTTCGATTGTTGACAATTGCGCACGATACATTTGCGTTAATGCTTCATCGTATACAGCAAATTTAATGTTAGACGAACCTGCATTAATTACTAAAATCATTTTATTTTCTTCCGTCTAACGTATAGCAGCGCAATCGCACATGAAGCTTTGCGCGAGTTTGGATCGCTGGCGCGGCTTGTTAAAACTATAGGAATCGTCGCGCCTAGTACAATTCCAGCACTTTCTACACGATCTAAAAATGCCATTTGCTTGTATAACATGTTGCCAGACTCAATATCAGGCACAACAATAATATCTGCCTTGCCTGCCACTGCTGATTTAATGCCTTTTATTTTGGCAGATTCGGCAGAGATCGCTAAATCAAATGCTAATGGACCATCTAAAATACCATGTTTAATTTGTCCACGATCTGCCATTTTACATAACGCGGTAGCATCTAACGTTGAGGGAATAGCTTTAGTAACTTCTTCGGTTGCAGAAACAATAGCGACTTTGGGAATGCCATAACCAAGCGTTACAAATAAATCAATTGCGTTTTGTACGATATCTTTTTTACAGAATAAATCCGGAAAAATATTAATTGCCGCATCAGTAAGAAAAATCGGTTTCGGGTAGTATGGCATTTCAAGCACAAACACATGGCTCATGCGGCGCGCTGTACGCAAGCAAGATTCTTTTTTAACAACTTCATGCATTAACTCATCTGTGTGGATCTCGCCTTTCATTAGTGCTTCAACTTGCGCGGTTTGTGCCAATTTCACCGCGGTCTCAGCTGCAGCTTGGCTGTGCATGACATCAACAATTTGATAATTAGATAGATCAACACGGCATTTTTTTGCCGCTTTTAGGATGCGATGTTTTGGGCCTACAAAAATCGGATCAATAATTTTTGCTTGTGCAGCTGAAACTGCTCCAAGTATAGATTCCTCACCCACTGGATGGACAATAGCAGTCACAAGAGGCGCTAAACCGCGAGTTTTTTTGAAGATTTTCTTATACCAATCGCTCATAAATCCTGCCATCTTTGTTGCCTACCTGAATAAGTCTAGCCTATATAGCGACCCTTCTTCTTTTGCTATATGATGTTGTGAAGCAAGAATTTTCAAGACACATCGCCAAACATAGGGAGTTGTTTATGCCATTCTTCCAGTCCTCAAATCCAGCAAGCAAGGAAGGCCACTTCACTGCGTCAGATAACGTTAAAGATGTGGTGATTGGTATGGCAGATGGACTTACAGTTCCGTTTGCGCTTGCAGCCGGGATTTCGGGAGCGGTAGATTCAATTCAGATCATTGTAACCGCGGGACTAGCAGAAATTGCTGCTGGTGCAATTGCGATGGGCCTAGGTGGTTATTTAGCCGCGAAAACTGAGGAAGAGCATTACAAGACAGAGCGCTTGCGAGAGTTGCACGAAATAGATATTTTAAACGATCGCGAACGACAAGAAACCCGGGAAATATTCAGTGAATATGGATTTAGCGCTGACCAAGTAGAGTCTTTGGTAGACACAATTGCTAAAGACAAGCAAAAATGGGCAGATTTCATGATGCGTTATGAGCTTGGGCTAGAAATGCCAGATATTCGCCGCGCACCAATAAGCGCCATGACTATTGGGGCTTCATACATCGTAGGGGGCTTAATACCCTTATCTTCGTACATGTTTATGGAAACTATCCATGACGCCCTGCTCGTTTCAATCGTCGCCACTACGTGCGCACTAGGCATATTTGGGGCGATAAAGTGCAAATTGATCGGTGTATCGCCACTTAAATCAGCCTTGCAAACTGTGGCTATTGGTGGCTTGGCAGCTGCAGTGGCCTATGGCATTGCCTCGTATATTGCCGCATAATGCCGTCTAAATAAATGTTTATACACTCAACCTGAACATAAGTTTGCTTTGCAACTTACTTTCTGGTATGATGCCCCCTACATAATAATAATAGCAAGCCGAGGTACAGATGCCTTTTTCTACCCCAAGCGATTCAATGTTGGCGTTTTATGTGGACCAAATTAATCAGGCCCTAGATAATATTGTATATACAAATTATGCAGATTTTGAGATTGCGTTTTATGGGTTTACGGGCATTATTAATGAATTTGTCAGCATCACAGAACTTATCGATCAAATTATTTCAGAATATGATCCGCAACAAATCGCAACGAAAACACAGCAAGATAATATACAAACAGACATTCTTAAAAAATTTGAGCAACGCGGTGAGTTTTTTAAAGATGCGCCAAAAATTCTACGCGATTTAGCTGATTTATGTGATCCGTTATATCGTTATATTTCGGTCTGGCATTTGCCGCATTTTCAAAGAAAACTTGAAGAGCTATGTGCACTTAAAGTAGCTGAATATAATACGCCAGAAAAACGTGCGACTTACGTTCTAAATCGACTAGTAAAAACGCTAAGCAGTGCACGTAACAGCACTAGCCCAACGTCTAGCAATGATACTGCAACAACTGCGGCACGAGCTTACCCTACAGAGAGCCATATAAAGTTAATGCAGGACTATCCAGTGCTTAATGTCTGGCGTTTACCAGAGCCTATAGGCTACACCACATTATTGCAAGAATTAGAACTAAGTGTGGAAGCAGCAAAGTGCGTGCAATTAATTGAAAAACACATACTCGAATCTTGGCCGGACGAGGACATGGCAGATGCAGCTGACAACCAAGACGAATGGACATCTGATATTGCCTTTGCTGGAATATTGTCTGATCAAGCTGAAGAATATAGGCTTAGCAAAATACACAAAAGCTTAAGAAAAATCTATCAAAAATTGGGAATTCCATTTGCGCGAGACGTAGATGCATTGCGCAATCGCGAGACAACAGATGCAGAGCTTGAATTTCTGATAAATCTACGTCTATTAATCAACGGCAGCCAATTTACTATTGAG
>DATIHV010000066.1:0-6749 GCA_035480295.1 Gammaproteobacteria bacterium | reverse complement strand
CACCGTCAATAAAATCCGCACCATACTGCTAGCTGGTGTACGCTCAGCAGTATTGTGGCGGCAGCTTGGTGGATCACGCTGGCAATTAACGTTTGGTAAAAAAACGTTATTGCAAGACGCACAAGCATTGTTGCAAGAGCTAAAAGCATTAGACACAGCTACAATTTGATGATCCTATACATTCATAAAAAAACCCCGATTTAAGTCGGGGTTTTTTTCATATGGTTAAGCGAAGTTTAAGAACTAAGCGCGTTTACGACGAGCAGCTGTTGTTTTACGACGTTTACGAGCCATAGTCTTTTGCTTGAAACTACCACGGCGGCTAGTTCTTGCGGCGCGAGATTTGCCACCTTTTTCGTCTTTTAATACTTGCTCTAATAGGTGTAAACGTTGTTTTTGCAATTGGATTTCATCACTTAGATCTTCGAGACTGGCACGCTCTGGAGCTATGTAATGACGTAATTTTGCAGAAATTTCAGACAATGTATTGTCGTATTCTTCTAATGAAGTTAAAGCCTGAATTAAAACGCGTTCTTGACCTTTGTGCCCACGTAATTTGTGCACTTCTTCAAGATTTGTTGTGATGTGCTCTAATCCACTACGAGCCACCAAGCGTTGTAAATCTTGAAACAGTGTATTGTAAGCTAGACGTGCATGAAAGCCGCCTTTTCTGTGATCATTAATTGCATTGGGATCGGTAGTAAACATTAAACAGATGTCACCGTTGTCATGACGTTCAATGCAAACTTCTTCTAACCGAGCAGGATCCTTTTTACTTTCGTATTTGACCTGCCCAACAATGCTCTTGTGATGCAGAATATAATCTGAATTATACTGTCCTTCTTGCCAGTTACTCATGCTTAGCCCTCTTAACCAAATTGCTATCATTACAATTTGTATCGCCAGCTATGGCAAAAACTTTAAGGCTAGATCCCGGCTCTGCGCCTACGGCTTGGCGGGGATGACGTTATTTAGACGACCTATGTCGATATTTAATGAATATCAAAGTCGGTGCAAGTAACAGCAAGAAACTCGCGGTAAGCAAGTAATAAAATAGAGTGCTTTCAATAGCAACAAATTGCGTATTAGGTATATACACGATAACAAAGCTAAACATACAAGCTGCAGTACCACATCCAGCAATTGGCAACATACCTTTTACTTTGAATGGGCGCACAACATGTGGTTGGCTAAAACGTAATTTTATTGCCGCGCAGAATATTAATACGTACACCAAACAGGTGAATTGTGCCGACAGCGCGGTCAATAACCATATCGATGTATTACTGCTCATATATATAAATAGAATAGAAAGTATGCTGCCGACTATAGCTTGAATAACTAGTAATGCAGTTGGTACACCATGCTTGTTTACCTTATGCAACCATGGCGGCAGAAAGCCATCTTGCGCGAGCATTAACATACCTTTGGCCGGTCCTGCTACCCAGGCATTCACACTGGCTAATGATCCAAGTAATAAAAACGCCGCAAGTAACGGGATCATCCACACTGAACCTACATGCGAAAAAAATACCGCAAAGGCTTGGATCATACCCGATGCAATTGACAATTCATTTTGTGGCACAACAATTGCAATCGCCAGTGTGCCCAAAATATATATAGATAAAATTGCTGCAGAGGCAATTAATATTGCACGCGGATAACTACGTTGTGGATCTTTTGCTTCGCGCACATGGTAAGCTGCTAATTCAATACCCGCTAAACCAAGTAACACACCAGCAAATAATGTGAGATTATCCATAGTAAACTCCGGGATCAAATCCGGAATTGATAATGGTATATGTGTATGATTGCCGGCATACGCCCACCATATGCCTAAGACAATAATTAGAATGCCAGGAATTATAGTGCCAATTAATACTCCACCAGAACTTAAGAAACTAGAAAATTCAATGCCTAGAAAATTAAGAAAGGTAAAGCCCCAGAACACAACCAACATGCAAATTAATATAAAAGATTGCGAATGCTCTAAATTAGGCAATACTGGCGCCAACATATGTGCCAACATTACAGCAGTAAATACTAAAATAGTGGGAAACCATGCAATGCTTGCCATCCAGGTTGCCCATAAACTTAGAAATGCTAACGGTTTACCAAAAGCTTCAGCAACCCATACATAACAACCACCTGGACGTGGCCAAGTTGCAGCAAGCTCGGCAACCACTAATGCGGTTGGGATGAAAAAAATTACGCCGGCAAGACAGAGAAAAAAAACTGCGGAGATCCCTAAGCCTGCGTTTAAAGATAAATTACGCAAACTTACAATAGCAGCCATAGTTAACATGGCTAAACTGAAGGTGCCTAAAACTCTATTCGGCGATCTACTCATTTAATACTCTACAAAAAAGATCCCCGCGCAAGGCGGGGATGACAATGAGTTAAGTCATCCCGGAGACACTCAAGTGCAGATCCGGGATTTAGCATCACATTACGCAGTTTGCGCAGTTGTAGCTGGCGCTGCTCCGGCTGCTTCACGTTCTTGCTCGACACGACGTGCAGCTGCTGCATTGACTTTCTTGCTCAATAATTTAACAGAGAAAATCCACAGCAAACATACTGCCGCAAACACACCGAAAGCTATCGGCGCAATTGCTATCGCATCTTTAGTAGCAAACGCGAGGAACAACATGTTTTGCACAAATGCACCACCTGCTTTACCTGCACGGCCACCAATAACGTCTACCGCTGCTTTACCTTTAGTTTTCAATTCATCATCTAATGGTATGTATGCCATTTCCTTTGTAGGATCGAATAGCGAATACTTAATAGATTTAGACAGAATAACTATACCTGCGCCCAAGAACGTTGCAGCTGTTATAGGATTTGTACCTATTGATAGTAACAAGTCCGCAACAAAGTCTTTAAGATACATAATATCTTTAGATGACAGAATAAACGCAAAGAACAATCCACCGCCTAACAAAATGAATACCGGTGTAATTACCGCGGCTTTAAACCAACTTAAAATACGCAGAATGTTGGAACCAATAAACAGACTGAACGCAATAGTGATCACACCAGTCCACAATGAGTATTGTCCCATGAAGCCATTGTATCCACCACGGTCACCCGCGAAGTAGAACTTTAGCTGTTCCTTCCATTGTACTTCCACCAAGTTAATAGTTACACCGTAAGCCATAATTAACATGGCAATCAAACCTAGCTCTGGTGAACTAATGATGATCTTAAAGCTTTCAACTAAACCTGGTTTCTTCTTCTTAGTTTTACCTGAACCGGTGGCAACTGCATCACCGTCATAGTAACGAGGATCGGTTAGAACGTTAGTATGCATCCAACGATATAACATCATCGATAGAATACCCATCACTACTACCGCACCCATTAACCACTTCAGGGAAATTTCCCAAACTTGTTCTGGTGATTGTCCTGGGAAGAAATCTTTAATGCTTTCTGAGCAGAAAGTTACTACAAATCCAGACAGAATTAATGCCACATTGCCGATTACAACAAATAAGCCATAAAAACGTTTGGATTCTTTCATGCGTACGATCTGGTTGGCAAATTGCCAGAACATTAGCGCAATCATCGCGCTACCCCAAATTTCTGCTAACACATAAAATAAAGAATATGACCAGTAAGCAAAAATATCGACGAAGCCACTTAAACGTGGATATGCAGCGTTGATAGTTGCTAACATTTCTTGTGAAGGATGTAATGCATCAAGATTTGGATACAAAACAAAGCCAAACAAACCGAAGAATATTAAGAACGGAGTTACCACGGTGTAAAACACATGTTCGCGTTTTAACATGTTGGTTAATTTAGCATAGAAAATAACGAACAAAATTGCACACGGAGTTACGCAATACAACTTCAAGAACGTAATTGCACTAGCGCCAGAAGCATTCACAACTAAAGTATCTTTAGTATCTCTTAATAAAGTGTAATTAAAGAGAATACAGAACATAATTAGGCCAAGTGGTAAAAACTTCTTCAATTCATAATTATGAATCGGCCATAACATCTTACGGATCGGACCAAATTCTTGTTCCGTAGCTTGATTAGTATTGCTGGACATCGCCAACCCCCTAGTTTCTTTTATATATACAATGTTTCAGAATTTTACTCAAAACCTCTTACGTTTAAACAAGAAAGAAATCTTACTAGCTTAAACGTAAGAGGTGCGAGCATTGACCGCATATTGTATGCCTAACTTTCGCGTGCTACAAGAGCCAGGGACTAGAAATTTTAAAATATGCCCCCAGTGAATGATAGATTCTAATAACTACGGCCGCTTGCACCATCAATCCAGTTTAAATATGCATTATTTAATACCTGATATCCGCCGCTAGTTGGATATTTACCACTAAAGTACCAATCACCGCGATGATTTGGTATAGCTGCATGCAACCCTTCCTCAGTCTGATAGATTACTTTAAAATCGCCCTTCCAGGTCATATTTTTAGGTGTAATTAGCTGCGCAATTTTATTCGTTAGATCTTCATGCGAAATACTTGAATAAATTTTCTTTACGTAGTTTTGCATTTTCTTGCTTGGTAGTTTGGCTTGTTGCAAGGATAGAGTGCGCACTTCTTGTAAAATTGCTTCTTGTTTACGTTCTTTAAGAATTTCCACTGCAGCTTGAAAAGCTACAAACTTGCCAAGTTGGCTCATGTCTATGCCATAACAATCTGGGTACATTACCGGTGGTGCTGAGATTACTAAAATGATTTTTTTTGGATTTAAACTGGTTAATTTTTTCATTAACAAGTCACGAAACGTTGTGCCACGTACTAGTGAATCATCCACTACGACTAAAGTATCTTGTGGTTTGACAATGCCGTGCGTAACTTCATATAAACGTATGCCCAAATCTACACGCTCTTGATCTGAGCTAATAAACGTGCGCATCTTTTGATTCTTTGCCACAATAAATTCACTACGCACCCCGGTTTGCATTAAGTGACCAATCTCATCAATGTTTGAAACGGCGCGCGTATTCTTTTCAACATTTTTTTCTAACATGCGAAAAGCATTTTTACCGGATATTGCGGAGATCTGATCTACCAAACCTTGAAACGCAGGCAAACTAGAATTCGGCACATAAGTAAATACCGTATGTTCCAAATCCCCATTAATTTCATCGTACACACGTTGCGCTAATGTGCGTCCCAATGCTTTACGCTCTTGATAAATTTGCGGATCATTAGCTTTACTAAAATATATACGCTCGAATGAACATTGTCTTTCTGGCAAGCTATCGGCAAATCTACCATCGGCAATTTCACCATTACGTTTAATAACAATTGCGTGCCCGGGCATAATTTCTTTCACTTCATTTAATGGCACGTCAAATGTATCCATTAACGCTACACGCTCAGAAGCAACGGCAAATATTTCATCATTTGCATAATAATAGCCAGGCCTAATGCCCGCCGCATCCCTACAACAAAATGAATCGCCATTACCTAACACACCGCAAAATACGTAACCGCCATCCCAATGCGCTGCGGCATTACGCAAAACTTTTAGCAGGTCTAAATTCTGCTCAGCCTGTTGTATACCTTTTCGACCCGACAATTTTGATTGACGCTTTAATATGTCGTGTTCACGATCTAATTGATAGGTTAAACTTTCTAATACTATGTGCGTATCTGATTCACTAATTGGTGCGATACCCCACTCTTGTAACTTCTCCACAATTTCTTTGGTATTGGTTAGATTAAAATTGCCTGCAAAAGTAATATGTAGGCCAGGTATTGAATGACTGCGTACAAATGGCTGACAAAATTTAGTATCAAAGCCTGAATATGTTGCGTAACGAATGTGTCCTAACATGGCCTCGCCTAGATATTCAGCTTGACCGCGTTTGACCATATCAATAGTTGCCTGCTCAAATACCTGATCAAGAGCATTTTTAGAAGCAAATTTTAAACTGCGTGCGTACTCTTGCCCTACCGGCACATCAAATTTAACCGCTGCAATACCCGCACCATCTTGTCCACGATGCCGTTGCCGCTCCATAAGCGTAAGGAGTTTTTTCATACCCCAAGTTGGATCTTGATATTGTTCAGTGTAATACGCCATCGGTTTGCGCAGTCGCACAAATGCTACACCGCACGCATGCGCTTCAAGGGTAAAAATTATGGAAATAATTGTAGTTAGTATAACAATGCTTCTATGCACGATATTCATCCGTCCAACTTGGTTTTAATATTATGTTCAAAAAAACTATATCATAAAATCTTTTGTTAAAGAACTTGATGCCAGTGTGTTTGCAGTGGAAAATATAATCCGGCAACGATAGCACAATCCGGTTTTAAACGTTTTAACATTTCGGCATAGCCTAGCACCTGCGATGTGTTTTTTTGTACAGCAGTAGCAAGATTTTCGGCACTTTGGATCAACTTATAATCAATCAACCATAAGCGATCAGTTTGATCGACAAAAACTCTATCAAGTCTTATATGCGAAAATTGTGGATCAGATGTTGTCGCAAGCACATTTGTTAAACGCCATTCTGCGTATGCTTCTTTATGATGACAGGATAGAATCTGTGTACCAAACTCATCGTTAAGCATATTATTAACTGCCTGCACAATTAACTGCGCAGCCCTGTCATGCTCTGCTGCTGGTATACCAAGTGCGCGCAAATGGCGTAAGCAGAGCGCTGACAAATTAGCACGAAAATTTGCAGGTAGATTTTCCACGCCTACGCTTGCAATATGCCATAGGATGCGATGCAAAATGGTACCGGCTTGGTTTAC
>DATIHV010000065.1:0-10672 GCA_035480295.1 Gammaproteobacteria bacterium | reverse complement strand
GTTCGCGCGCTCTATTGGCGAAGTTACCGACATTGTTGAAAAAGAAATGTACACCTTTTTAGATCGCAACGATGAAAGTATTACCGTGCGCCCAGAGGGAACAGCCGGCGTCGTGCGCGCATGTGTTGAGCACGCATTATTACGTAATCAGCAACAGCAACGCGTTTGGTATATGGGACCGATGTGTCGATATGAACGCCCGCAAAAGGGTCGGTTTAGACAATTTACGCAGCTTGGCGTTGAAGCGTTTAATTTGCCTGGGCCAGATATTGATGTAGAGCTGTTAGCTATGTGCGCTAGATTGTGGAAAATGTTGCGCGTTGACCATTTGATTACGTTACAAATTAATAGTATTGGCGATTTGCAGAGTCGTAATAATTACAAACAAGATTTGCTAGTATATTTGAACAAACATGTAAATCACTTAGATGAAGATTCAAAGCGGCGCTTGCATAGCAACCCATTGCGCATATTAGATAGCAAGAACCCGGACATGCAAACGCTAATCGCGAATGCGCCCATTTTGCTAGATTATATCGATGACGAAGCCAAGCAGCATTTTGCACAGCTGCAAGTTGAATTAACTGAACTTGGCATTGATTTTACGATAAATCCGCGCTTAGTACGCGGTTTAGATTATTACAACCGCACCGTATTTGAATGGGTAACAGATAAATTGGGTTCCCAATCTGCGGTGTGTGCCGGTGGACGTTACGACACATTAGTTGAAACTTTGGGCGGTCCATCTGTTCCAGCAGTTGGGTTTGCGATGGGTTTGGAACGAATTTTATTATTGCTAGAAGCAGCAAATCTTGAATTTACTAATACTGTTGATGGCTTTTTAATGTGTATTGGTGAAGAAGCAGAGCGCGCAAGGCTATTAGCTGCAGAAAGAATTCGTAACTTGGTGCCAAATTTTTCTCTGCTGACCAGCATGGGCAGCGGCAATTTTAGTAACTTGTTTAAAAAAGCTGATAAAAGCGGTGCAAAAGTTGCGCTGATCATTGGTGCTGATGAAGTTGCCAATGATACAGTAAGCATTAAGTTTTTGCGCAGCGATAGACCGCAGCAAACAATTGCTCTTGAAGAAATTCACACAATTTTGGGAGATATATGATGATAGATCAAACCGATAGCTCGGAAGTAACTGCACTTAAACAATTTTGTGTTAAATATGCAAAGCTGCTTGTGGGAGTAGTAGTACTTTTTGTGATCGTGCTTGGTGGCGTTAATTGGTGGCAAAACAAACGTGCAAGTGCTGCTAGCGATGCGTCACAAATTTTTCACGATATGGTGATGGCTGAAATGCAAAACGACACGCAAACAGCTACGGCTAAAGGTGGACAATTAATTAGTGACTACTCTAAGACACCGTATGCGCAATTTGCCGGTTTGTTATTAGCAAAAATGGCTGTGACTGAAGGCGAGCTAGATAAGGCTGCAGATCAATTACGCTGGGTTGCTAATCAAAGTTCTGCAAAGCATATTGCTAAGCATTTAGCTACTGTGCGTTTGGCAGCAGTGCTGCAGCAGCAAGGAAAGTTAGATGAAGCCTTAGCATTGGTAGCCAAAGATCCAGATCAAGCATATACGACTTTATATGCGCAAGCGCGTGGTGACATTTATGTAAGCAAGGGTGAATTGGCTGAAGCCAAAAATGCCTATATTTTAGCGATGCAAAGCTTGCCGCAAGGTGTGCAATCGCCATTGCTACAAATGAAATTATTAGATCTAGGGGATAATAATGAAGCTTAACCTAGGGTGGCTTGTTCCGTTTGCGCTTTTGTCCGTAGTCGGATGTACGCAAATGGATCAACGCTCGGATATGCCAGAAAAAAAACCTTTAGTGGCTATGGAATCGCCACTACAAATCGATCTTAAATGGCGTGTCGACACAGGTAATGGCACGAATGATAAAGATATAAAGTTATCATTAGCGCAAGATCATAACACGCTATATGCAGTTGATGCATGTGGTAAGGTGATGGCGATCAAAGAGCAAACTGGTGAGGAAGCTTGGACTGCTAATTTAAAAGCCCCGGTAACCGCAGGTCCAGCAGTCGCAGAAAATCGTTTGGTGGTTGGCACAAGCAACGGCAAAGTCATAACTGTTGATGCTAGCAATGGTAAAGTGCTATGGACTTCCATCACTACTAGTGAAATTCTAGCTACGCCTACAATCGCATCCGATGCGGTCTACGTACACACGATGGATGGTGGCTTAAGTGCTATGAGTCTTATCGATGGGCGTAAATTATGGCGTTATACGCATAATCTACCGCCTTTGATGTTACGCAGAAGCAGTTCACCAGAAGTTAAAAATGATT
Organism: Gammaproteobacteria bacterium; assembly: GCA_035480295.1. GTDB lineage: Bacteria > Pseudomonadota > Gammaproteobacteria > UBA6186 > Azoamicaceae > JAGVLG01. The sequence continues at coordinate 8,345 of DATIHV010000065.1, read as the reverse complement.
TAGTTATTGCAGGTTTTGCAAATGGCAAACTGTTAGCCATTCAAAAGAACGACGGTTCGGTCACGTGGTCGCAAGACATTTCTAATCCTAAAGGAACCACTGATTTACAGCGCATGGTAGATATTAGCGCTGATCCAGTAATTCAAGGGGATCATGTTTATGCTGCAAGCTATCAAGGCAACGTGGCAGCGTTATCGTTACAAACGGGTAATGTGCTATGGGAGCGAGCTATTCCGTCTTATGCTGGTTTAACATTAGATCAAAACCTGTTATTCGTTTCTAGCAGTAACGGCGATATCGTAGCTTTAGATAAACAAAATGGAGCCACCTATTGGCTGCAAACTGATCTACAAGGCAGGCGCTTATCTAAAGCGGCTGTGATGAATAATTACTTAATTGTTGGTGATGATGACGGCATTATACATTGGTTAGATAAATCTACCGGTAAAATAGTTGGCCGTTACGAGTTGGATAGTGAAGGCATTGAAGCAACACCGATTGTGCATAATAAAACTGTTTACATACTAGGATGTGGTGGTCAGTTAATAGCGCTTGAGGTTTGTTAATATGTATCCTGTAGTGGCTATCGTGGGGCGCCCCAATGTAGGGAAGTCCACGTTATTTAATGTGTTCACGCAAAGTCGCGATGCGTTGGTTGTAGATTTACCTGGTACTACGCGCGATAGGCAGTATGGCCAAGGATCTATTGGCGAAAAAAGATTTATTGTCATTGATACTGGCGGAGTGGGCGGTACAGATCAAATCGTCGATGACGATGTAACTAAACAAAGCTGGCTAGCGATTTCTGAAGCCGACGTAATTTTGTTTATGGTCGATGGCCAAGCTGGTGTAACCAATTTAGATTTATCATTTGCCAAGCAACTGCGTAAAATTTCCAAACCAATTCATTTGGTGGTTAACAAAACTGACGGCTTAGATTTGCAAGTGGCAATGGGTGACTTCTTTAGTTTAGGTTTTGCAGATCCAATTCCCATTGCTGCGAGTCAAAAGCGCGGCGTAATAAAGCTAGTAGAACAAGTGCTAGCAGATTTTGCGCAAGTAGAAGAAGATACGGGTGAAGATGTAGATAACCCAGAGCGCTTTCCTGGCATTCGCGTGGCTTTTGTAGGCCAGCCTAATGTTGGCAAATCAACCTTAGTGAATCGTATTTTAGGTGAGGAACGCGTAATCGTTTCTGAATTGTCTGGCACTACGCGCGATAGTATTTTTATTCCTTTCATGCGTAATGGTCAGCAATACACGTTGATTGATACAGCAGGCGTACGCCGTAAAGCTAAGGTTAATAATACAGTTGAAAAGTTCTCCGTTGTAAAAACTTTACAATCTATAGAAGCAGCAAATGTGGTAGTGCTCATGATCGATGCCACTAAAGGCGTTACCGATCAAGATTTGCACCTGTTAGATTTTATTATTGAAGCTGGCCGAGCGCTAGTCATAGCCGTGAATAAATGGGATGGCTTAACTCCGGCAGAAAGAGACGCGGTTAAAAAACCGTTAGGTTATAGATTGCATTTTGCCGATTTTGCGATCCAACATTTTATTTCTGCGTTGCATGGATCTGGAGTAGGCGACATATTCACCTCCATTAAGAAAGCCTATAACTCGGCGATGAAAGATCTACCCACGCCATTGCTCACGAAGTTGCTCGAAGAGATTGTCACTTCGCATCAACCACCTTTAGTGCAGGGGCGTCGTATAAAGCTACGTTATGCGCATAGTGGTGGGCATAATCCACAACGGATCATCATTCATGGCAACATGACTGCGCATATTCCAGACAGTTATAAACGCTACATGATTAAAGCTTTTATAGATAGACTCAAATTACAGGGTACTCCGGTAGTAATTCAATTCAAGACGGGTGAAAATCCGTATGCGGACAAGAAAAATATATTAACCCCAAGGCAGCAAAGGAAACGTCAAAGGTTAATGAAGCATGTACGTAAATAGCTTCTACCGTAATGTAATCGCCATAGTCAGTACTTCTGCAGTTGTTGTAGCAGTGACTTTGTATTTATTCCCCCATCTATATGTGCATAAGTGGTTTGCCAGCCAGTATTATGTGTATAACGATAAACCTAAAATGCTAATTGTCTGGCGTAACGGCTTGGGTGAGCGTGAACTAGGGGCGCGGATCATGAAAGTTATGCCCAAGCTAGGTGTAAACGTTAAATTTGTTAATTTGCGCAACGATAAAAAGCCAACAATTTTTGATCAAAAAATATTAGATAAACCTGCAGCGGCAGCTGCTGCGATGCAACCAGACTTTATTTTAGTAATTGATCGCGCCGTGCCCCCAGTGGCAGGCTTTCGTAATTATGTAGTGTTAGATCAACATCCTGGGGCATATATCAAACAAGATCAGGGTAAATTCGAATTTATTAAACCATACCATTATCAATTTAACGGTTTATTCCCAGCATTTAAAGAAATCGATCTGCTGCAGCAAGTGTATGAAGCGCAAGGCAAACCGTATGTAGGTTTACCTTGGCGTCCAACGGTGCATAGCAATAATTATCAGGCGCAAACTGCAAAACGCTTGTTTTATCCAGGTGGTTCTTTAAGCGATGCAACGCGTGGATCAGAAAAATATAAGCAAGTGATGCGTATGTTAGATCAAACTGGCTATTTCGAAGTATACGGATGGAAGGAGCGTTGGAAACATACGCCAAACTCGTATCGCGGTTTTATACCTATAGATGGCGAATCACTGCAAAGAATAAATAACCGCGCTGGAATTAGCTTATTATTGCATGATATGGAGCATTTTAATGCAGGAGTACCTACCGGGCGCATTTTTGAAGCAGCTGCTGCGAATACGATTATGATTTCAGATAAACATCCATTTATAATCGAACATTTTGGCGATAATGTTTTATACATAGATGTCGATCAAGATGCCGAGCATATGTTTAAGCAGATTGATCAACATGTGCAATGGATCTTTGCCCACCCAGAAGAAGCAAAAATCATGGCCAATCGCTGTCATGCAATATTCCTGCAAAAATTCACCTTAGAAGATCAAATGCGCCGAGTTCTGGAATTAGCCATTCCTGTCAGCCAGGCACCAGTGTAACTTGTCATCCCACCGTGTAACTTGTCATCCCCGCCAAGCAGCGTAGCTGCGCGAGCGGGGATCTAGATCCCGGATAAATGCTATGCATTTTCCGGGATGACAAATCACAAATTCCTACAAAGCTGCTATATTTACTGATACGTTTAACACTTATACATTAAGCATAAACTGCACATAATAACAGTGGGAGAATGGCAATGCGCGGTATAATTCTAACATTTGTTGCCGACTTCGTAATCGCTGCAGTTATAGGCTGCACTGCTATGGAGGTGTTGTTACGTCCAGCATTATGGCCTTTAGCAGCCGCGGTGCTGCTGGTTGCGATATTACAGATAACTGGCTGGCATATCGATATTGCTACATTCCTCCGCACGTATCCGATAAAGAGACCCCAAGACCAGAGCCATCAAGCGCGACGCTAACGTAGGCCTGTAAATATGATTTTAGTCAATAGCGCCAGCATCAATGTTGGTGAGCATCTCAAACAATTCACTAATTAAATATAAAGGAAAATTACACACGTTAGCATCCAGCTTAAGATTCATAAGAGACGTCCTAAGTAACAAACGTGGTTTGTACTTTTGCGCATAAATTAATAAGCTTTTCTTGCGTGTGGCAACTCCAGATTTAACCTCTAAGGGATAAATTTCCAAATCATGTTCAAGCACAAAATCTACTTCTGCAGTGCCAGGGCTAGTCCAATAGTATAAACGCGGGTGTTTTGGCACAAAAGCTTGTGCTACATAATTCTCGGTAAAAGCGCCATTATATTCTGAGAATAACTTTTGATCAGAGGCTAAAATTTTAACAGGTATATCGGCCATTGCACCAAGTAGGCCTATATCCAGCATAAATACTTTAAATGCGTTAGTATCACCATATGCTGGCAAAGGCAATTTAGGTACGGTCAAATTATATTGTTTTATTATTAAACCAGCTTCTAACAACCATTGTAAGGCGATTTCATATTCACGGCCACGCGCGCCTTCTCTGACAACTGAGAATACAAATTTAGCATTTTCTTTAGCTAATTGTCTAGGAATAGAGTTCCAGATCTGGCTAATGCGCATGACTTCATTTTTAGGTGCATGTTTAGCAAAATCTAAATCGTAAGCTTTTAGGATCGATCGTTGTACATCACGAATTTGTAATAAATCATTCGTTTTTATGTACGTACTTATGGCTTCTGGCATACCCCCAATAAACATGTATTTTTTTAAGAGATCTAATAATTCATTATGTAAGGGCGCATCTAGCGGCTCTATAGATTTAAGGTTTGCAAGATACTCCCGTAATTTTACTTTATCTATAGCAAGCAAAAATTCATGAAATGATAGTGGATATAGATCTAAGAAATTTACCTTGCCGACCGGAAAGCCTTTAGTATGGGCTAGTTTAACACCAAGCAATGATCCAGCGGCAACAATATGATATTCATTTGCTTGCTCTTGAAAGTATTTTAAGCTATTTAAAGCTTCGGGACATTCTTGGATTTCGTCAAAAATGATTAATGTTCGTTCAGGAATTATTGATTGTTCGGTGAAGACACTGAGTTTTTCAATGATTGTTTTAGGTTGCAATGAGCCTTGAAAAAAACCTTTAAGGGCCTCCAATTCAAAATTTAAATATATGCAATTGGCATATTCTTGGCGTCCAAATTCTTTGAGTATATAGGTTTTCCCTACCTGGCGTGCCCCTTGTAGAATTAGGGGTTTGCGGCTAGGTGAGGATTTCCAGGCTAATAGTTGTACATATAAGTCGCGCTTCATTTTCCCAGTATAACGGATGAAACAGGCTCCATCAAGGCTTATCCTAGGAAAATGTGTGGAAATGGCACTTTTTACGTTGGTAAAATGTGATAAAAATCACATTTTGGCAACATAAAGCATATCTGCAACTAAGTTTTCAACTGAACTTTCCACCGTTTATGTATGTCATATAAGGAGTAAATTCAGGGTAAGGGCGGACGGTGTCACATGGCTCGACAATCAGATTCCAATGTAACAGAACCACAAGCAACAGGTGGCAAAAAACTACCTGACGTAGATGTATCATCAGCCATCATGTCCATTCTTGAAGTAAACGTGCAAGATGAATTGTATCGCTTACAAGGCATCAAAAAAGGCTATAATAAATTGCTCGAAAGCACCAATCATGCGATTAATGCCAAAGAAGCGGACAATGCAATTGGTATGATAGACGAGACGCCAGATGTGCCTGCCGGCGAAAATCTTTTGGAATGGGATGACGATTCTTTATCATTTTCTGATTTAAAGAAAAAACTTGCACTATTAGAAGAAGCAGTTGCTCCAATAGAAAAGGCTCTTAAATACCAACAAGCTTCTAGCGATGAATTAGAAATACCGCCTAATGCAAATCTGTATGAGATGCAAACTAAAGAGCGCAAAGAATTTAAGATTGCTATCGAACAAATGCCCGCTGAGTTGCAGGTTTTGAAGGTTCTATTTGAAATAGGCGCGCGCGATCAACTAATTGAGTATTTAGATCAATATCACGAGTTGCCTAAAGATAATCGCGATGCCTATGCAGAGTTTTTGGTTAAAGTAACTGCGGGTGTAGATCAGACAGCACGTACTACTGCGATCCAATCTTTAATGGGTGGTGAAACTGGATCAACTCCTCTGTTTAAAAATTCCCGCCATGCGCTTGCCGCAGCACCGGCTGCAGGATTTAAGAAATTAGCTAAGACCAGTATGTTGCAAGATGTTGCGGCATATATACAAGGATGGTGGAACTCAACACCGGCTAAACCTGCTACTGAAGAAGATGCAAAAATTAAAGCAGAGCTTGCAGCGATAGAAGAAAAGAATAAAGATCGCAACCTCAAGCATAAAGAAGAACTTGCGGATTTGAAGAAAAACGAAACTGCGACGATGGCAGATGTCGAAAAAGCTGCCCAAGAATTAAGAAATCAAACGCGCTTTGCTGACTTATCGCCTGACGATCAGCAGCAATTAATTGAACAACGGATGTTTATTATAAAATTAAACTCATATTTGCAATTAAGCGATATTGATCATGCAGATCCCTTGTATAAGGATTTAGATCAATATTACAGTACTTTGCGTAAAAACATTGATAATGCATTAACCAACGAGCGCGACTTAAACAAATCAAAAGAAGATTTTGTACGTATCAAAGCTGAAATTGATGCTCGCGAAGGCGAAATTGCTACTAAAGTGTTTAGATCTAGATTTTACACTACAACTAATGTCAAAGCTGCTGGAGCGGTAATGACTGGTATAGGTGGTGTATGGTGGGCCGGCCCTATAGGACAAGTTACTGCAGTGGCGTTAGCAGGTGCTGCGATCGGCGGCTTTTACAAGGATGCTGCTGATCAGGGCAGGCAGGTTGCTGCGGAGCTTGTTGCGGATGATAAAAAAGTGGTTGAGGAACTTGCATCTTCAGGTGACGTTAAATTTATTCAAGAAATGGATGAATTTTTTAGTGTTAAAACTGGTAAGGAAGAAGTTATTCCTGAAGTTGAGCAAACAGTATTAGGACAAATTCAGGGTGCAGGCGCGGGTGCGATGCGCGGGGCACAAGAAGGTGCGACATACGTGGGTGGCATCGCAAAAAGCGCTGCTATGAATTATTTACGTAACAATTATCCAAAGATTGCCCAAATGATTGATACTTTCTTGGAATATTGGACACCAGAACGTATGAAGCGGATGGCAAAATTAGTTGCGGTAATCCTGCCAATTTTAATTATCACATCACTATTTCCACCATTATGGCCAGTGTTTTTTGCATTATCGGCACTGATAGTTGTTAGCTTAGCTGCCTGGGCGATGGGTGTGCCAGTTGCAAGATACGCTACCAATCTTATGGAAGGCGCAAGTGCGTTAACGCAAGGCATCACAAATGGAGTGAATTTCTTAATGCGTCCAATGTTTGGCTTAGCTGCTTCATTAAAGCAAGGAAACACAGGATTTTCAATTGCTGCAGTTGGCGTAGCAGTATTAGCTGCTATAGCTGGTGCTGTATTGTTACCATTAGCATTTCCTGCGTTTGCGGGTGCTGCATTAGTTGGTGGTATTGCTGGCGCATATCTTGGTTTAAGCGCAACTGAAATTGTGAAAAACATCTTCGTAAAACCAATGCAAGTTGCTATAAAAACTGTAGAAGTAGAGCGCAAAATAGAAGCAACACCAGAAATGACATTATCTTTAGATCAACGAAAAGTGTTGAACGAGCTTTATCCTAAGTTCGATGAAAAGTTGATGAACCATTTTAAATCCAGACACGATGATCTAATAGACCGCATAAAAGCAGCAAGCGCTATATCACCACCAGATCCAGAACTAGTAGATCAAATTGCCGCCGATGTTAAAGAATTGGAAGCAAATTGGATTGAAATAAAGCAAGCAATTAATGATCTTGATGTCAAAAATATTAAGGCTGATTTTGCCAAAGGTGAGCCGCCAAGAATATTTGAATTGCTAAGCAACTACGCGCGTAAACAATACGCGGCTGAGCGCGAAAGCTTTATGCATTCTAAACCAAAGCCTTATACAGAACGTCAGCGCCAAAAGATGATGTTAGGTGCTACTGAATCAGCAACTAAGGCTACACCGGTTGGTGCAGCACCAAGCTTCAAGATGGACTTTGCAGTTGATTATGAAGCCAAACGTGACAAGATCCAGCAATTAAAGGATTTGAGCACTATTGTGCAAGACATTGAGAAACGCTTTAAGTATAAAGCACGCGACAGCCGTTAAGTGAGAGTTCATATATAGAAGGCTATAAAAAAGAATGCCAACACCAGAAGATTTAAGTGCCCTAAAAGAACTAACTGCCAAGGCAGCCACGCTTAACCGTGGGGTGGAGCAATTAATCAATAAAAAACGTGATTATCAACAACAAATCGCCGATGTGGAAACAGCAATAAAGGCCAATAGAGCAGATTTAACTGGAAGAATGGGCGGACTTGAAGAAGATGATCTAGATCCAAGTGAAAACGTATTACAATATGACAATACGGGTTTATCATTCAATGATTTACAAAAAAAACGTGACTTATTAAAAGAACGAATTGAAAAAAATATCAATCCTTCCATTGATAAACAACAAGATAAAGTCAGAGCCGTACAAGCTCAGGAAAGTGCCGAGCTAAAGCGCATCATTGCTAGTCTACCACTTGAAGTGCAATTATTAATAACCGTGCTGAATGAAGTTGGTGAAGCAGAAAAAATAGTTGCTTATGTTGAGAAGTCATTCACGG
>DATIHV010000064.1:0-2104 GCA_035480295.1 Gammaproteobacteria bacterium | reverse complement strand
TACCATCCAACCACGAATAACATCAGATCCAATTCCACCCGGCAATACTTGCCCCACAAATAGGCCTGCAAATGTTGCACGAGTAGCCGTGGCAGTGGAAATATTGAAATGCAACATTTCTGCCAGTAGCCTCCAACGAAGACCAGCAACCGGCACCGCTAATAACGATAAAATCATAGCAATCAACAGATATACCGAATTTGTTTGCTGTAGCAAAGATATTATCTGCTGACTTTCTAATCTAGTTACTATGGTTATTAGCACACTAATAGATATAGCTATTTTGAGCGCAATAATTAACTTATTGCGCATAGCACTGATACCTGAAATTATTGTGTTGATTATTTTTGCTCATCCTGTGCTTCTCATTTTATAGTTCCATTGTGATATGGGTCAAGATTCACTTGAAATTGACCCTATAAAACCACTAGACGGTCCTTTCGTATGTTATGAAGGCATTACCTTCCATGAATTCTGCATCACTCATATATGGAAACTGATCATTAATTGGGCGTCCCATATCTACCTTTGGCTCTACGGTTGTATTTGGATCTAGCGCAACATCTAAAACTACGCCACCGCGCATTTGAAACATATCACCATGTATTTGTTCCGGACTTTCAATGCGGAAATATTGTAAACCGTAACCTTCGATAATACCCTTAAAATTAGGCACACTGTAACCGTCACCCGTAGCAAAATAACGGCTTTGTAGATTTGAATCTTGGAATTGCTTGATAATTCCATAGCCACTGTTATTTAATATTACTATCGTAATATCCAACTTGTAATGTGCTAACACGGCTAATTCCTGAATATTAAGCTGGAAGCCACCGTCCCCAGAAAAGCATACTACTTGCTTATTAGGTTCCAGCAATTTAGAGCCAATGGCAGCAGGTAATGCATAACCCATCGGCGAATTACCGCCAGCCGTAAATACTGCTTGCTCAGCACGATGAAAGGTTTGGAAAAACCAGCACATCGCAGCTCCGGTGTCATTAATAACAAGGGCATCTTTGGCAATTAATGAATTAATTCGCTTTACAACCTCATATGGTGATTGTGTACCATGTTGTGCAGCAAAGCTACTGAAACATTTACCAAAATATTGATCTTTCATTTGCGAGGCATAGTTTTTCCATACTACATTTAAAGTTGGAATTTTTAATGTATGCAAAATATTAGGCAAAAATTTTAGATCTAAACATAATGTTTGATATTCATCACCTTTGTATTTCGCCAATTCTTCCGCATCTACATCAACAACAAGTAATTCAGCATGTGGCGCAAATTTTTTAGCATTTGAAGATCGCTGTCTATTATCCAGGCGGCTACCCAGCACTAACATTCGATCGCAATTCTGTACCAAAAAGTTGGCACCACGATTCCCGTATACACCAACGCTACCACAATAATTTGGCAGAGCATGATCAAAATAAGTTGTGGCATTCCAACTAGATACAAAAGGCAGATTAGTCTCGCGTAACCATTGTTGAATTTCTTGTTCAACACCAGCGAGCCCCACGCCTGCACCAAAGTAAATTAACGGACGCTCGGCTTTAGATACAAAATCATATAATTTATTGCGTGTTTCTTCTTTTTCCGGTGCTGGTAATTCTGTTAATGAAGAAATTTTTACAGGCAGTAACGCGCCTACTTCCATTTGTTGCACATCCATCGGCACGTCAACTAATGCTGGCCCCATGCGGCCAGTTGTAGCTGCGGTCCAAGCTTCTTCTAAGGTAATACGTAATTCTTCTGGAGTGCGTACTTGTTTGGCGTATTTGGTTATTGGCTTGGCCATTTCAACAATTTTTGTTTCTTGAAAGCCAGCTTGTCTTGGATTGGCCCCCAAATATGCAGAGCTCTCGCGCATATTTACTTGCCCAGTAATATGTAAAGCTGGCACAGAATCAAAAAATGAGCATGCGATACCAGTTAATAAATTAGTGGCGCCAGGGCCGGAAGTGGCCATTGCAACGCCTACAGAACGATTTGTGCGCCAGGCAGCATCTGCAGCCATAGCTGCGGATTGCTCGTGGTGAAAGCACACATAATCCACATCTGGGTGCCTACCAATAGCATCAATCATAAAAGCTGCTGC
>DATIHV010000063.1:0-6971 GCA_035480295.1 Gammaproteobacteria bacterium | reverse complement strand
AAATTGGCAATTACCAATATGTAATTGATCTAATAAATTCCGAATTCAGCACTTATAGTGGCAAATATCTTGAATTTATGATTAGGGATCTACTTGCTGAAAGCGGAGATTATAACATCATTGGCACATATTGGGAAAAAGACAACCAAAATGAAATAGACATAGTAGCCTGTAATCAACGCAAACAACATATGCTGCTCATAGATGTAAAATTACAAGCACAGAAATTGAATTTAGACTTATTAAAATATCGTGCCGCAAATTTTATAAAACAATATAGTGATTATCAAATTGAATACAAAGGTTTTTCATTGCACGATTTAGATGGATTAACAGGTAATGCTGCCTTATAGAGTTGGATGACTATAAACAAGAAACCTGCTTGTCCATGGTTTAGGCGTGGCCCAAAATAGTGTAAAATGACGGCAACTTATAAGGGCTTAAGATAAATGACCCATAAACGTAAACGAACCACCACCTGGCGCGCCTTTTGGATACTCATGCGTAGCGCCAAGGCATATACAATTGCCATAGTATGTGCGATAGCTGGCTTGATAATAACTAGATTAGCCGAAACTTTAATTTACACACACTTAATTCCCCAAACGCTTGATGAAGGCTTCATTGCCCAACAAGCTGATTTTCTGCAACACATGCCGGCGCAGTTTATAGGCATCTTCGTCGCCATAGGTATTGGCGAATTTATGTCCAAATACTACATGGGTTATGTAGGGCGTAGCGTGGTTTGTGACTATCGCCAACAAATGCTTAATCATTTATTGCTAGTGCCTATACGCTATTATAAAGAGCACACCATTGGCGAATTAATTTCCAAAATTAATTACGACGCCGAGCAAGTTGCTAATGCTGTCTCCGACGCTGTGCGCGAGTGTTTGAACAGCATTGTGGCGATTATTGTATTGTTTGCTGCGATGTTAAGTGTAAGCTGGAAAGTTACGCTTACAATTATGCTAGTAGCGCCAATTGTGAGTTTTATTATGCGTATGTTGGGTACACGCATGCGCCGTTACAGCAGACAAGTACAGCATACAATGGGTGAATTAACGCATGTTACATCTGAGGTTATCATCGGCCATCAAGTAATTCGCATTTACCAGGGCGCAGAATATGAACAAGAACGTATTAAAAGCGCCACCGAAAATAATTTACGTCAAGAATTAAAAACTTTTTTGCTCGCCGGCCTTAGCTCGCCGATTATGCAATTCATTGGTGGAGTAGTTTTAGTTGGTTTTATTTACCTGGTTACGCTCGATCAATTTAGGCTACCACCAGGACAAATATTTGGTTTAATCGGCATGATGTTTGCGTTAATTCGCCCGCTCAAGCAACTGAGTGGTGTTAATAATGTGTTACAGAAGGGTATTGCAGCTATTGAAAGTATTCAGATCTTGTTGCAAACACCAAGAGAGATAGATAACGGTAATAACACATTAAGCACACGTCCATACGAATTGCGTTTCGAAAACGTTAGCTTTGCCTATCCAGACGAACCAAACATCCCGGTATTACAAGATATAAGTTTCAGCGCCAAATGTGGTGAAACAGTGGCTATTGTTGGAGTTTCCGGTAGTGGTAAATCCAGTTTGATTAGTTTGACGCCGCGGTTTTATGAACCAAACTCCGGAGCTATTACTATTGATGGGCAAAATATTGCCAATATTGGATTGCTTAGCCTACGCAAACAAATTGCGTTAATTACCCAAAACGTAATTTTATTCAACGACACCGTTGCTAAAAATATCGCTTACGGTATTAACGATGTAGACTTTGCTGCTATCAAGCATGCCGCCATCGTTGCGAATGCGCTGGAATTCATTGAAAGTTTGCCACAAGGCTTTGATACCATGATTGGCGAAAATGGCTGTTTATTGTCCGGTGGTCAACGCCAGCGTTTGGCAATCGCGCGTGCAATATTAAAAGACGCCGCCATTTTAATCATGGATGAAGCAACTTCATCGCTAGACACAGAGTCTGAATTGTCGATCAAAACCGCGCTGCAAACATTAATGCGCGATCGCATCACGTTGGTAATCGCCCATCGCTTGTCAACTATAGAACAAGCAGATCAAATCATAGTGCTAGATAAAGGCAGAATCATAGAAACCGGCACGCATCAACAATTGTTGGAAAAACAAGGGCGATATGCACAATTACAGCAGGCACAATTGTTCCGTGAATTAAGCGCTACATCAGAATGACAAGTCTACAACACATTTTAATTAATCAATGGTATCAACCAAAACCTTGGGGCTGGTTGTTGTGGCCCTGCAGTAAATTGTTTGAAGTGTTTGTTAAGTTACGTGTTGCGCTGTATCAAAAAGGCATATTGCGTAGCTACAAAGCACAAGTGCCAGTTATTATAGTCGGCAATTTAACCGTTGGCGGTACCGGCAAGACTCCTCTAGTGATGGCTTTAGCTGAACTGTTACGGCAACAAGGCTTGCACCCGGGCATAGTTTTGCGTGGTTATAAGAGCAACGCGGTTGGTGCAATTATTGTGCAAACCAATATGGATCCGAAACTCGTAGGTGATGAGGCGCTCTTATTAGCCAAACGTTGCGCTTGCCCGGTAGTAGTGGCAAAAAAACGTGTCGCCGGCGTTAAAAAACTTATACAGGCTTGCGCAGTAAATGTAATTTTATGTGATGACGGTTTGCAGCATTATGCGTTACAACGTGATTTAGAAATCGCTGTTATTGATGGTGAGCGTGGTTTTGGCAATGGGCGTAGTTTACCTATGGGCCCTTTGCGTGAATTACCGCAACGGTTGCAAAAAGTTAATTTGACGGTAACTAATGGTGCCGACATGCATTTAACATGTGCAAAGATGTACTCGCTGCTAAATAACAAACGCACGATGCCAATAACCGATCTGGCCGGTAAAACGGTGCATGCCATAGCTGGGATCGGTACGCCTAAAAAGTTTTTTAAATTATTAAGTGATCAAGGCCTGACGGTAATTCCGCATGAATTTCCTGATCATCATAAATTTTCCATGTCGGATCTGGTGTTTCCTGACAGATTGCCAATATTAATGACAGAAAAAGATGCAGTTAAATGCGGGTATTTTGCCAGCGATCGCTATTGGGTAGTGCCGGTAGATACCGTGTTGTCTGATAATGTAAAGGAGCAGTTTACTAATCTGGTACAAGGAGTTCTGTATGGTCGATAAAAAACTACTAGACATTTTAGCATGTCCGATTTGTAAGGGTAATTTAATCTACGTCAAACATTCTGCTGAATTGGTTTGTAAGGCCGATAAACTAGCTTATCCGATCCGTAACGATATACCAGTAATGTTAGAATCAGAAGCTAGGACAGTAAGCAGTGAAGAAGAATTTTAATCGATCGGTTGCGCTAGTTCTAACCATATTAGCCCCTAGCATTATTTTACGCGCCTTGGCGATGGATATTTTATTGCCTTGTGTGCCCAACATTGCACAAGAATTTGCCGTGGCGTTTAGCACTTCGCAATGGGTGTTAAGTGTATATTTCATTGGCGCAGGTATTGGGCAATTAGTTGCAGGGCCGTTGGCGGATGAATATGGCCGTCGTCGAGTTTTAATCTTTTCTATATTGCTCATCGTGATCAGTTCTTATGCCTGTGCGATCATTAACAACATATATTTATTGATCTTGCTGCGCTTTTTACAAGGCTTAGGTGCATGCGGCACTACAGTAGTCTGTATGGCGATCATCCGCGATTTATATTCAGATCAAAAGCTGCCTAAAATTTATAGCTACTTCAATAGTATAATTGCGGTAGCGCCATTATTAGGACCTTTAGTAGGCGCAATGCTGTTAAACAAAACTGGCAGCTGGCGCGCAACGTTTTATTTTACTACGGGCTTTAGTGTGCTTGCATTTGCGATAGTTTATTTCTTGGTCCCCGAAACCAATCCTGATTTATCTACCCGTAAAACATTTGTGGATGTGCCTATATTTAAAAGCTACCGTAAGCTACTTTCCGATCGGCAATTTTTAAGCTATTGCTGTTTCGATGTTATGGGAATGAGCAGCTTGTTTATGTTTTTTTCCATGTCGGCGATTTTGTTAATCAAGATTTTAGGCGTAGATCCCCATGCGTTTGGCTATTACTTTGCCCTATGTTCTGCTATGTACCTGCTTGGTAACATTCTAAGTCCCAGTTTGCAAATCAAGTTTGGTACCAACGGTACGATTTTATTAGGCAGTGTACATATGCTGCTTGGCGGCATCACGATGTTGATCGCACATGGCATGCTTGGCTTAACGGGGTACGGTTTGATAATTCCAAATATTATTTCTACATTTGGCGTTGGTTTGTTATTTGGCCCCAGCATGGCAGGGGTGGTAAAACATTATAAACACATAGCAGGTATCGCATCTGCTACATACGGCGCGTTATTCCTAGGCGGCAGTGCGTTGTTGGTTGCAGCAATTATGCAGTTGAAAATCGTGGATACAAGTGTTTTGGGAATAGGGCTGTGTGTAATGGGTGCGATTAATATAATCGTATTAAGAAGTTTAAAGCGACTAGATTCCAGAGAAAATCTGCGCTTATTTTGTCATCCCCGAAAATGTGTAGCATTTATCGGGGATCTAGATCCCCGCTCAAGGCGGGGATGACATGGTTAGTACAATGCATCTTAAGCGCCCGCAGCAATGATTTTGCCTTTACCAGCTAACTCTGGTGTTGCTGTTAGATCAATTTGCGCGCATTCATAAAATTCTACTACCCGTTTTGAAATCGCTAACAGCTCTGTTAACTCTGTATAGTGATCAAGTAAATATGCCATTGAATTGCGGATCCGCGAAAATGTTGATCTAACTTGCATCAGCGCGCCTAGAGTTAATGCGCCGCTAAAATATTGTCCGCCAATTAAAATAAACGGGATCAAATATGACAACTGATCGTAGGTTTTTTGCCATAAGTTGAAATTCTTTTGGCGTCGGTACATTTGATTATAATTAAATGCAATGCCATCTAATAAAACACTAAAAAAGCTTTGTGGCTTATCCGCACCATCACGCACGTGCACTAAGTTGTAGCGCAGTTCCGCTTCTAATTTTTGGTTATTATATTCTAAATTGATTAATGGATTAGCAATTTTGGCGGAAATTAACATGCCTATTGCTGTGTAAATGACAGAGGCGCCGAACAAAATCCAGCCTTGCGAGATACCAAATAACGTTAAGCCTTTGGTTTCGGTAAACAATAAAGGCGTAAATAATAAAATTAGCAATATAGCATTAAAGCAATCCAAGAAAAATCGTTCAAAAATTAAAGTGAAACGCATTAAATCTTCTTGGATCCGCTGATCAGAGCCTTCTAATTTGCCGCGATCAGCATCGTGTAACCATTTGGTTAAAGCAGAATTTGTCATCCACATACGCCAGCGCAAGGCGTACTTTTGCCCTGAGTAGCGTGTGAAGCTGAAAGTTACCACGTAAAATATCATGATGCAGATAAAAACGCCGCATTGCCAATAAAATTCACTGGCATTCCTAGCTTCCAGTGCATCAAAAAAGCGGCGGTTCCATTGAATAAACAGATACCCATAGGTTGTAGATGCTTGCGACAATACCAATAGCCACAGGCCGCCCCAGCGGGCGTAACGCTTTTCGCTGCCATAAAAATATGGCGTGACAAGTTTAAAGAAATCCTTCATGACGCAGACTCTATGTTAAGGTTGCTAACTTTATAACATGGGACTCAGTTAGGGTCAATATGTTAGTCGCCAACCTTTGTTTCTGAAGGCACAACTGTTTCGCGCTCCGCTGTCTCACGCTCTACTTTATTCCCGTCAGCTTGGTTACCTTGTCCGCCTTGGCCCTGACCCTTGCGGTAGTGGTTTCTACGGCGGTTTTGTTTGCGGCGGCGTTGCTGCTGAGAGCGGTTTTGCTTGTTTTGATCTGTGCTAGTCGTTCCATCGGCGTTAGGGGTGCTAGTTTCAGTTCCCGCAACGAGGGGTTGGGTCGCTATTGCTGGCACTTCTGTAAAGCTGGTTGTTTCAGTTTTTACTTCAACATCCTCTACATGATGGTGGCGGTGCTGATGTTGCGGCTCACGATCTGGGCGCGGTCGATCTTCTGCATTTGCTGCATGCTGATGCTGCGTTCTATTTTGACCTTGCTGGGAACGTTGTGGTCTATGTCGCTGTTGTGAACGTCCGCCATTACGCGGCTTGTTTAAATTACCTTGCGTCCTGTAATGTGGCGCGTTGGTATGAGTGTGCGGAGTAGATCTTACATGCTCACTTGGCTTAACTTCTTCATTACCTAAAATGGTAGTTAGAAAACGCTTGATAATGCCTTTACGTTGCGGTGCCATATTTGGATTAATATTTGCTACCGCAGGGCCAGCAGTCGGTCGTTGCATGGTAGTTGGAGTGTTGTAAGCATGTTTAGGGGTTTCTGCTCTGGAAGCTAACGTGTAACTTGCAGGCTGAGTTTGCTCAGTACCACTTTCGTCTTTTTTATTTCTAGTGATAACAAAGTTTGGCGTTTCTAAATGCGCACTCGGCACTAAAATCACGCGGATATGATGTTTACGCTCTATATCCAAAATCGCTTGACGCTTTTCGTTGATCAAATAGGTTGCCACTTCACTTGGCACTTCAGTAATAACTTGCGCCGTGCCTTCTTTGATTGCTTCTTCTTCAATGAGGCGGATCATGTTAATGGCTAAAACTTCTACGCCACGGATTGTGCCTTGGCCTAAACAACGTGGGCAAACTATGTCGCGCGCTGAAGCTAGGGAAGGGCGTAAGCGCTGACGCGACATTTCTAGCAATCCGAAACGCGAAATCTTGCCGATTTGCACCCGTGCCCGATCAACTTCTAAAGCTTCTTTAAGTTTTTGTTCAACTGCACGCTGATTGCGCGAAATGCTCATATCTATAAAATCTATAACAATCAAGCCACCAATGTCGCGTAAGCGTAACTGGCGGGCAATAGCTTCTGCAGCT
>DATIHV010000062.1:0-3222 GCA_035480295.1 Gammaproteobacteria bacterium | reverse complement strand
CAGCATGTGCGTTACACTGCGGAGCAGCTAATCAATGCGGTACGCGGCACAAATAACGATACAGATCACTTCCGTGCCTTGCTTACAGAATATGATCTGTCGAATGCGGAGGGAGGAGCCCTGATGTGTTCAGCGGAAGCTATATTGCGCATTCCAGATAAAACGACTATAGAAAGACTAATCACCGATAAAATATCACATGCCGATTGGGCACACCATTTAGGTAGAAATAAATCTAAATTTGTGAACTCCACCACCTGGTCGCTACTGCTCACTGGCAAAATATTAAATCTATCCGGTGTATTACCTAATCTGCTTAAGCGTTGTGGTGAACCCATTGTTCGTCAAGCGGTAACTCAAGCAGTTAAAATGTTATGTAAGCAATTTGTATTGGGGCAAAATATCGATGAAGCATTACAAGTAGCTGCAGGAATGCCGGACTATCTTTTTTCTTTCGATATGCTTGGTGAAGAAGCACGCACTACAGCAGATGCGCATAGATATTTTGAATCTTATATGCAAGCAATAGAAGTCATTGCTAGAAGTGGACAGCAAAATGATGTGCATACTGGCCCAGGTATTTCCGTTAAATTGTCTGCTTTGCATCCGCGTTTTGAATGGCGCAAGCATGCACGTGTAATGCGTGAGCTGATGCCGCGTTTAATTGAATTAACATTATTGGCCAAGCAATACAATATTGGCGTAACGATTGATGCTGAAGAAGCCGAGCGTTTAGACTTAACGCTCGATATATTTACTGAATTGTGCAACGATCCACGTTTTGCCGAATGGCCAGGGCTAGGCATTGCTGTGCAGGCATATCAAAAACGTGCGCCGTATGTAATTGACTATTTAGTTGATTTGGCACGTACAACGCACAGGCGTATTAACGTGCGTCTAGTCAAAGGCGCATATTGGGATACTGAGATAAAACTGGCACAAGAAAAAGGTTTAAGCGGGTATCCTGTTTTTACGCGTAAAGCAGCTACCGATGTCACATTCATCGCTTGCGTTAAACAAATGTTGGCTGCTAAGGATGCAATTTATTCGCAGTTTGCAACGCATAATGCATATTCAGTTGCGGTGGTATTGGAGCTTGCCAAAGATTACAATGATTTTGAATTTCAAGCGTTATACGGCATGGGTGCTGAATTATATGCGCATGTAAAACAAAAATATAATATTCCGTGTCGTATTTATGCACCAGTTGGGGCATATCATTATCTGTTTGGTTATTTAGTGCGGCGTTTACTAGAAAATGGTGCCAACTCATCCTTTGTGAATCGAGTCCTAGATGAAGATGCTTCAATCAGCGAGTTAGTGCAAGATCCTTATGAATTAGTCGAAGACGCAGCAAGTATCGAGAATCCGAAGATTCCGTTGCCTATAGATTTATTTGGAGATACGCGGCCGAATTCGCAAGGCATAGATTTTACTAATCCTTTAGAATATTTGCCTGTACTGGAAGTCTTGCAGGCGCAAGCTAAATCATTTAAAGCTAAACCTCCTATACATACGACAGCAGAACAATTAGAACGCATGCTTGCGCTTGCTAAACGTGCTACTAATATTTGGGGGCAAACCGATCCAGGTGAGCGAATTGCGTGCATACAGCGTATGGCGCACTTATTGGAAAAACACAAAGCGGAATTATTGGCGTTACTTGTATTAGAAGGACATAAAACTATATTAGATGCACTTGCCGAAGTACGCGAAGCCATTGATTATTGCTGGTATTATTCTTATAGAGCAAATATTGATTTGTCGGTACAAGTACTTGATGGACCAACTGGCGAACTAAATGAATTGCAATTGCTGCCGCGCGGCACAATTGCTTGCATTAGCCCGTGGAATTTTCCATTAGCAATTTTTCTTGGGCAAATTATTGCTGCATTAGTCACCGGAAATACGGTTATAGCAAAACCAGCGCGACAAACCACGCGCATTGCCACAAGGGCTATAGAATTATTGCATGACGCAGGCATTCCTAAAGAAGTTGTACACATGGTAATTGGTACTGGCGCTGAAGTTGGCGATCCGCTGGTGCAAGATTTACGCGTAAACGGTGTAATGCTTACTGGCTCTATCGATACTGCGTGGCGCATAAATAAAAACTTGGCGTTACGAGAAGGCGCGATTGTTCCATTTATAGCCGAGACCGGCGGCCAAAATGCAATGCTAGTTGATTCCTCTGCGTTGCCGGAGCAAGTAGTAAGCGATGTAATTACTTCGGCGTTTGGTAATGCTGGACAACGTTGCTCGTGTTTACGCGTTTTATATCTCCAAGAAGATGTAGCTGATGTAATAATAGATATGTTGTGCGGAGCTATGGCAGAATTATCTGTTGCCGATCCTATGTCACTAGAAACTGACATTGGTCCGGTCATCGATCAAGAAGCATATGATCAATTGCAGGAGCATAGTCAGAAATTGCGGCAAACCGCAAAACTTTTATATGAAGTACCGTTAGCAACCGAATTGCATCAGCAAAACTATTTTCCGCCTACTGCGTTTGAAATACAAAGTATTACGCAGCTTGAAGGGGAAGTTTTTGGACCCATATTGCATGTAATACGTTATCCAGCAACGCAACTGGGACATATCTTAAATGAGATCAACGCAACTGGTTATGGTTTAACTTTAGGCATTCATAGCCGCATCGATGATACGGTAGAATTTATTGTTAATCATGTAAAAGTGGGCAACGTTTATGTTAACCGCAACATGATTGGTGCGGTAGTAGGCGTGCAGCCATTCGGTGGCGAGGGCTTATCTGGAACAGGGCCTAAAGCTGGGGGACCGTATTATTTACCACGTTTAACTGTGGAGCGTACTATGTGTATCAATACTGCAGCCATCGGTGGTAATGCCACATTGTTAAATCTAGGCGACGAGTAAAGCGCGCAATGCGCTAGTAGTAGTACTAAATAAAGCACCTGTGATATATTCTGCCTTATTCAATCTATTCATTAAGTAATTCAACTATATGGCGAACAACATGAAATGCTTTATTAAAGCTGTGCGCGGTTTTGTTATTCTAGGTTTGATATTAGCTGTTTTTAGCAGCAATATTGTACAAGCTAGGCAGTGGTCTGAAATAAAAAAATCTGGCGTGATTAAAGTCGCGGTCGATGGTATGACGCCAGCTTTTAATTTTTATAAGGATGGCAAGCTATCTGGTTTCGAAGTAGATTTGGCGCAAGCAATTGCTGATCGCTTGGG
>DATIHV010000061.1:0-1665 GCA_035480295.1 Gammaproteobacteria bacterium | reverse complement strand
GTTAAAATGCTCATTGTAGTTGATCCGCGCTCTATACATAATTTTCATGCACCGTATGAATTAGTGCGCACTATGCGTGCTTCTATATTAGTGCTTGGACCATTATTAGCGCATTATGGTCAAGCGCGCGTTTCATTACCCGGTGGTTGTGCGATTGGTCCACGGCCAGTTGATTTGCATATCCGTGGCTTAATGGCGATGGGTGCAAATATAGTAGTTGAAAATGGTTACATTAATGCTACTGCGCCGGATCGTTTACATGCGGCAAACATTTTGTTTGACACGGTTACTGTAACTGGTACAGAAAACATTATGATGGCGGCAACTTTAGCTAAAGGCACGACAGTGTTGCGCAATGCTGCTAAAGAGCCAGAGGTGCAGGATCTCGCAAACTTTTTAAATTTATTAGGCGCAAAAATTTCCGGCGCAGGTACCGACATAATAGAAATTGAAGGTGTTGAACGGCTACATGGTGGTACATATTCAGTTGTTCCAGATCGTATTGAAACGGGTACGTATCTTGTGGCAGGAGCAATTACTAGCGGTAAAATTAAAGTTAAAAATACAAAGCATGAAAATTTAACTGCCGTATTGCAAAAATTAGAAGAAGCTGGCGCGGAGATCCACACAGCAAATGACACAATCTCTTTAGATATGCATGGTAAACGCCCTAAAGCAGTGAATATACGCACTGCACCATTTCCTGGGTTTCCAACCGATATGCAGGCACAATTTACGGCATTAAATGCTGTAGCAGAAGGCACAGGCACAATTACCGAAACCGTGTTTGAAAATCGCTTTATGCACATTTTAGAATTAAGCCGCATGGGAGCAAACATTGCCGTACAAGGCAATACAGCGATTTGTCAGGGCGTACAACAGTTAACCGCTGCACCAGTGATGGCAACCGATTTGCGCGCGTCAGCGAGTTTAGTACTGGCGGGATTGGTTGCTAAAGGTAAAACCATCGTCGATCGAATTTACCATATTGATCGCGGTTATGAATGTATAGAAGAAAAATTAATTCAATTGGGCGCAAAGATTTCGCGAGAAATTAGCTAGGTTCCAGGTGGTCTAGTTGGACCGCCATACTTCTTGCCACCAGTTTGTTTAGTACCGCTGCCGCTGTTATTGCTTGCACTACTATGTTTACCTTGTTGGTTTGTCGTTGGGCGGCGATTCGGATTAGCACTTGTTGGCGCAGTCGGCACAGAAGTGCTGGAAAAAGGAGTTGTCTTGTTCGTGGGCCTAGGTGGCGGCGGCGCAGCTTTGTGTATCTTGTTCTGATCATCAGTTTTAGGTGGTGGTTGTGGTATGCGTGATGGCGGAGGTTTTGGTTGGTATTGTCGTGCTGCTGTGTCTATATTTAGTCCCTGATTATTTCTGCTGTGCTCAGTAAATTGCGGGTGCGTGGTGTGATCTTGTTTTTTGCGTGGCTGATATTGGGTTACAAGAGGTGCACTTTGATCCTTAGAAGAAGCAGCAGTATGTTGTTGCCCACTTGGCCTTTTATGTGTATGTTGTGTTGATTGAGACGTGCCGTGCTGTTTCGTGAGTGCACTTGCGGAATTATTTTGCGCAGCTCGCGCTGAAGTTGATGAAACTTGCCCACCGCCTGCTGTTTGTCGTTGTTGTTGACCCCCGCCGTTTGTTTTCCTTGTTTGT
>DATIHV010000060.1:0-2296 GCA_035480295.1 Gammaproteobacteria bacterium | reverse complement strand
CAGGTACGCATACATCTGAAAGAAATTGATCTTACGTTTATGAATTACGTGTGGTTTCATCATAAGTAGCAATATCATTGCAAGTATTTTTGTTATTTGGCTAATATGCATTGTTGTTTAAATTGTATGTTCTTCAGACACCCTATGGAGTAATACAACTATATGCCCTCATGGACAATTGGTGCACAACCTGTGCACCAATTTCAAATAATTCTCTTTTATTGACTTTTACTTATTGTAATATATTATTATAGTTCAATATTCATGTATCCAGTTTAGGTGCAAGTATGCAAGCAGTAAGGCAACATCTTGGGGTTAACTATCTAAATAAATTTTTATTTTTTATTTCTTTTCTAATTTTTCAACTCCAAAGCCATGGTTTGCCGTTATTAAATAGAATAAACAATATATTGATAGATGATAGGATGCCTAATGAAAATAAAATGCATCGTATCGTCGCACTACGAGAAATGGCAGTTCATAATTTTGCAATATTCAAAAGATCTATAATTTTTTCAGGTAGAAATATAGTCTATGCATTAATGCGTATGTTGCAGAAGAATACAAACAATGACAATTCTGCTGCAAATACAGAGCTTACTTGTGACGAATCACAGCAAATTGAGTTAATGCAAAGATACGGCTCAATATTAGCAATGGCTGCGGTAATTAATCTTCATGCGATTAAAAAATCGTATGATAGCCTTCACCCGCGCGACAGAATTGATAGCCTTCAATTGCGTGATAGAGTCTTGATCCCTAATGCGGAGGGAGTAATTCAATTTCAGGCTGCACCTCAATCGTTGAGGCAAAGGCAGTTTCATATCCAGGAAATTCAGGATAGAGTTGGTGAAACTTTAGGGTTACTTGCAGCAATTGCTTACCTATATAATCAAGTTGTAACCTTTGAAGAATTAGAATCATGGCAAACAACTTATACAATGGCAACTGGGTATACTCTAGGAAATATTGCAAGTCGAGCCATTACGCATGGATATAAGATGTATCGTGGTGATGATTTAGGACTGATGCAAGAGCCGCCACCTAGTAAATTGACGGATGAATTAAAGAGCGCATTGGTTAGAACATTTTTCTTCGAGATGCGTCCTTAAAATTATCTAAAGTTTTTTACATTTCATTTAATAGGTATTTTGATTTTACCGGAATTGTCTTTCCTCTCCGCAGGTTCACTTATAATTTTTTTGATTTCGTGCATTTTGCGATTTATTGGATCTGCTTTTAGTTGCCGATCAATTTCGGCCAAGGTTTTCTGATCCACAGTTGCATTGGCGCTTTTTAACGCCATTACGCTAAGCGGATCAGTGGTTTGACATGCTGCATACCACATTGGTGTTAATCCGCTTCCCTTGCGATCTTTGACATTAGGATCGGCGCCATATGATAGCAGTTGCTTTACAGCGGCAGGATTTTTGTCAATTACTGCACGGTGTAATGCGGTACGTCCTTGCGGGTCTTGTTCGTTGAGATCAATTGCCATAGTCTCACCTTATTTGTCTGATAAATTGTTCACCGGGCGCTAGCACCCGGGTACCTTGCGATTAGACGAAGTATATTGCGCAATATCTTCTAGCGTTTCAGAGGGAAAAATCGGGAATATGTCTTCTTTTTTCAAGCTTCTGCGACTAAAGAGCACTGCAGCTGGTGCAAAAGAAACACCGCCAGAACTTAAATATTCGGTAGCGCCGGCGTTTGTGACTTTAGTGCCATCTTGCTTGTATAGTGCGCCAAAGATTGGTACGCCATCAAAGATCACAGCTCGATTACCTACCCAACGTCGTGCAATACCTTGGTCTTCTAAAGATTGTAAATCCTCGGCCGTTAGCTCCGTGCCTTTAGTGTCTCTACCAAATGCCACAGATACAACCTCTGGGATAACATCATTAATCATATTTAGCTGCAATAAGTTTTTGTTCCTGGCAAATTTATCGTCAACGTTGGGGATTGCATCGCCGTAAAATGCTTTAGTTCCTGCCACGTTAACTATAATTTCGTTGCCTATAGTTCTTGCTTGCCAAGCAAGACATACGCCTATTTGATGTACTTCCATGCAATGGTTAAATGTTGCATATTTTTCTTGCAATTCTTTTGGTATTGGAATACGCAATTTAAGAGAAGGGCCTGCAAATGCAGCATATGCAGGTTCTTTAAACCCAAAATGCGTTAAAGATCCTACTTTCTCGCCGGTCGCAAATACATAATCTGAAGTAGCATAGTTGTGCTTTGGGTACTTGATATTGCTACGGTTATTGTAGGGATCTTTTATTTTAAGCCCAAC
>DATIHV010000059.1:0-2116 GCA_035480295.1 Gammaproteobacteria bacterium | reverse complement strand
GGGCTTACCGTTAATCGCAATACCTGGTGTTGAAGCGGATGATGTGATTGGAACTTTAGCTATGCAGGCCAGTGAAGCTGGATTGTTTACGGTTATTTCCACCGGTGATAAAGATATGGCGCAGCTGGTTGGTGATAACGTGATCCTCGTTAACACAATGAGCGAAACCATTTACGATCGCGAAGGTGTGATTAAAAAATTTGAAGTTGCGCCTGAGCAAATGATTGACTACCTGAGTTTGATTGGCGATAGCGTAGACAATATTCCTGGCGTGGAAAAAGTTGGGCCCAAAACAGCAGTTAAATGGTTACAAACATATGGCAGTTTAGATCAGATAGTCGCGCATGCTAATGAAATTACTGGTAAAGTCGGGGAAAATCTACGCCAAGCACTTGGTGCATTGCCGATGTATAAAGAGTTAATAAAAATCAAAACAGATGTGCCTTTAGCACAGCACCCTAGTGAATTAACGCGCGCGCCGCAAGATATCGCCAAATTGCAAGAAATGTTTACATACTTGGAATTTAGAAATTGGTTGCGGCAATTGTCTGACGGACAACCAGTAACGGCAAAAGCAACCAGCATAAATAAAACTACGCACCATATAGTTACTGATCAAAAAGAATTTGCTGAATGGATCGGCAAATTAGAGCAGACACCTGTATTTGCCTTTGACACCGAAACAACCAGCATTGACTACATGGATGCGCAATTAGTTGGCGTTTCTTTTGCCATAGAGCCAGGCCACGGGGTTTACGTGCCGGTGGGGCATGATTATGAAGGGGCTCCGCCGCAGCTAGATCGCGACTATGTATTACAGTCATTCAAGCCATTATTAGAAAACTCGCATCAAATCAAAATTTCCCATAACTTAAAGTATGACAAAGAAATTTTAGCCAATTACGGCATTAATTTAATTGGCAATAATTTCGATACGATGCTTGCATCATACGTATTAAATAGCGTCGGCAGCAGACATAATATGGATGCATTAGCGCTTGAGCACTTAAGCAAGCAAACCATAACCTATGAAGATGTTGCGGGTAAAGGCGCCAAACAAGTTACGTTTAACTTGGTAGCACTGGACAAAGCAGGCGAATATGCGGCGGAGGACGCAGATATAACTATGCAATTGTATAAAGAATTTGCACCAAGATTAATCGCAATGCCCAGTTTGCATGCGGTGTTTAGTAATATAGAAATGCCGCTAGTGCCAGTGCTTGCGTATATGGAGCGGCGCGGTGTATTAATTGATGTTGCAGCACTGAACAAACAAAGCGTAGAGTTGGGCACCGAATTACAACGCCTGGAACAAGCAGCGTATTTGCTAGCTGGTGAAGAATTTAATTTAGGTTCACCTAAGCAATTACAAGAAATACTTTTTACCAAATTAAAGTTGCCGATTATTGAGCGCACGCCTACTGGACAGCCATCAACAGGTGAGCCAGTGCTGCAGGAGTTAGCTCAAGCATATGAATTACCCAAGCTAATTTTAGAGCATCGCACTTTAAGTAAATTAAAATCCACATATACAGATAAACTGCCACTACAGGTAAATGCGCGTACTGGCCGAGTGCATACTTCATATCATCAGGCCGTAACCGCGACTGGTCGTTTGTCCTCATCCGATCCAAATTTGCAGAATATTCCAACACGCAGTGCATCTGGTAAGAAGATTCGTGCAGCGTTTATTGCGCCACCTGGTTACAAATTAGTATCTGCGGACTATTCGCAAATAGAATTACGCATTATGGCGCACTTGTCCGGCGACGAAACGTTACTTAAATTCTTTGCGCAAAACTTAGATATTCACCGCGCAACTGCGGCTGAAGTGTTTTGTGTAACGCCGGATGACGTGTCCGAAGAAGAACGTCGTCATGCTAAAGCAATTAACTTCGGTTTAATCTACGGCATGTCTGCATTTGGTTTGGCTAAACAAATTGGCGCCGATCGCGCTGTTGCCGAACATTACATAGAAACGTATTTTAAACGTTTCCCTGGTGTGCGTGCGTTTATGGATGCGACCCGCAAAGTAGCAAATGAACAAGGCTATGTAGAAACTTTATTTGGTAGAAGGTTATATTTGCCAGATATTAAGTCTAGCAAAATGATGTTA
>DATIHV010000058.1:0-2090 GCA_035480295.1 Gammaproteobacteria bacterium | reverse complement strand
GCGCTAAAAAACACATACAATAAAGCTATTAAACCGGGCAAACCTAATTCTACCCAGGTTAACAAGTATTGATTATGTGGATTAGTGCGTAGTTTTGTGGTCTGTTGTTCTAACGCATTGTCAGCGTAAGCAGAGCGAAATGATCCGGTGC
This sequence comes from Gammaproteobacteria bacterium, assembly GCA_035480295.1. Classification (GTDB taxonomy): domain Bacteria; phylum Pseudomonadota; class Gammaproteobacteria; order UBA6186; family Azoamicaceae; genus JAGVLG01. The sequence continues at coordinate 1,939 of DATIHV010000058.1, read as the reverse complement.
CCCAGCCAAACACAGGTTTAGCCTTGATCAATTCCCATGAATTTTGCGCCAACAGCAATCTGGTGCCCATGGATGATTTATCAATATCTTCCTCATCACCTGAATACTGCTTAATTTGCGCTATAGCTTCCGCTTGCCGCATTACAAACGAACTAGGGGTAAGTATGCTGCCAGCTAGTATTACAGTCAGCAATAATAAAGCGGATCCTTGTTGTTTAATAGTACGGTCCAAACGTTGATACATAAATAGCAGGAAAAACATCACAAATAACACTTGTCCGGCACGCCCGGTGCCTATGAACATTAAATAAAATGTAAAGAAAACTGCTAACGGAATAGTAATTTTGCGATACTGTTTATAGTCAAATGCATAATGTGCCAACATAAAAATCGCGTATGCTACAAATAAGCTAGTAAAGATTGTGTCTTTAAAGAATGCCCAACCATTGATAATAGCGGCAATAACCGAAACTACTATTGCAGCTAAAAAGCCGATATTAGCGTAGTTGCGCCATTTAGCTTGCGTAAACAGCGTTAATAATAACGGAAAATACAATAAACGCAGAATTTTGCGCAGTGCTAAGGAGATTGCTTTTGCCCCTGCGGCGGAATAAAAAGTACCAAGGATGTTCAAGCTTATAAAAATTACGATTGCGATAGTAATCGGATGCTTAAATACTTTGCTCCAAGTGCTTGTATCCATGCATGCCGCGCACAGCACCGCTAAACCCAACGAAATTACCGTAGTTACCGAATTTGATAACGGAATTGCTATCGCAAACACTATACCTAACACGTGTGCCAGAATTGCAAGATAGCCACGTATCGAAAAGCGTGGCAAAGCAATTGTCGTCATTTTTTGGATCCCACCGTATGTTGCTGATATTCCACATCTTTAGCGGTAATTACTACGAATAAAGTAATTAGCACAATTTTTAAATCTAACCACCACGATTTATGGTCTACATACCACACATCTAATTTGAGCTTATCTTCCCATTTAATCGAATTGCGGCCATTAATTTGCGCCCACCCCGTCAAACCAGGTTTTACTTGGTGGCGGCGTGATTGTTCTGGTGTGTAATTTTTTAAGTGATAAGTAAGCAGTGGACGCGGCCCTACAAAACTTAAATCACCTTTAATAATATTAAACAGTTGCGGCCACTCATCGATACTAAATTTACGCAGCCATTTACCTAATGGAGTCAAACGCGTGTCATCACCGTGAGTTTCATCATCTGGTTTGTCACTGACATCCATCGTTCTAAATTTTATGATCTTAAATGGTTTAGCATGCAGCCCGGTACGTAATTGGGTAAAAAATATAGGTCTGCCCATCGTGATTAAAATTAATAACGACACGATTAGCATAAATGGCGCTAATGAAATAATCAGACATGATGCTAATAAGTATTCAAGAAAACGCTGCATTTAAAGTCCCTGTTAATCCCATCGCTGCAAATATGACTTTATTTACTTGATTAACATCATATTTTGCTTCCGCTATTTCTCTACTGCGCTTGCCCATAGATACAATACGCGTAGGGTTTATAATAAATTCTTCTAGCGCAGCGCGCAAGGAAGCTATGTCTCTAGCTGGAACCAGCAAACCATTGTCACCGTGTACTACAGCCTCTCTACAACCTGGTACGTCAGTAGAAATAATCGCCCGCCCACAAGCCATTGCCTCTAAAACTGTTTTTGGCGTACCTTCGCGATACGAAGGCAATACAAACACACTCGTTTGCGCTAAAGCTGGGCGCACATCGTCTAATTTGCCTAAATATTTAACAATGCCTTGATCGATATACGCTTGGATAGTTGTAGGCTGTATAGCCTCATCTTTATTTTCAAACCAGCCTACAAGTAAAAATTCCACATGCGGGTATTGTTGCTTGATTTGTGCGGCAGCGCTTAAATATTCCATGACGCCTTTAGC
>DATIHV010000057.1:0-4866 GCA_035480295.1 Gammaproteobacteria bacterium | reverse complement strand
AAGATCTTTAGGAAATGGCGGAATATTGAAAACAGGACTGATACGTAATTCTTCGTATGAACTTCCTGTTGTTGCTAAGTTTCTTCCTAAATCAGCTGCCGTAAATTCATTGACAAGCCTTGGGGGAATTTCTACAGAATTTAACTCATGAATCAGTTTCTTTAAATTTTCAATTGTCTGTAATGCTAATGTGCCGCCCATGTCTTGCTTGGAGCCAATCACATTTTTAATTTCTGCAAGGGCTTGTTCTTTTAATTGGAATTCTGCAAGTCGTTCTGAATTGCCAGCCCATTGAAAATATTTTACATAATAATCAACCGCATTGGAACATCTAAAAATTGCAAAAAAATATTTTGATCTAACTGCCGTATTTTCAAGCATTGTAACTGTTTCCAGCGGCAAAATTGTTCCATATGACTCAACTTCGTAGCCGACAGTAGTTTCAAATGATATTGCTGGGAGACTAAAAAATAGCCGTGAGAAATCTGCAAGCCATGCAGATATATCCGAAAATCGTTGTGGATCAGCTGGAGGCAATTGTTCAGGGGAAAAGCCTTTAGTTTGCGTATAAATATCACATTCTAATTGTGATACTGCTGCATCGCGGAACAAAGTAATTGCTTGTTGCACAGTAACTCCATTTGCTACATTTATATGCAATTGTTGTAGCAAAAGTTTGCTGCGTTCTAGCATGCGGCGTTTGAATCTTATAACGAGAGCTATTTCTCCTCCACACAAGATTCGATTTACAAAGGCATCCCCATATTTAGTACAAAAACTATATGGATCGTCGTGTAGATCCTTACGCGCACGTTGTATTTGGATATCGGTTTCAAATTTTGATTCGTTTATCTCAACGGTTAACCGTTTCCTTACTCCGCAAACATGCATAACATAAATTAAAACATCCTGATCTAATGATAGAGAGCGCGAAACTTCTAATGCGGCATTTAAATTGATGGAGCTCACTGCTGGCGTCCCGACTTCTGAATTCAACCTAAAACTTTTTCTAAAGTCAGCAATTGTTCTAAACACAGAGAAGTGAAAATTGAAACTCGAAGAATAGTCTTCCTTAATTTCAATGGAATCTCCAAAGATGCCTAAAGGCTTTGAACTATTTGACGCAGTATCAAATCCTCTAGCAATCGTTGGCATAAGACCTCCTGTTTAGTCCAATCTAGACAAGCAATAGGAGGCATTATAACATATGGTGTATATGCATCATAATTTTTTAAGAAAAAATCAATCTATTTACAGAAAATAGAAATAGGTATGTAGCACGCCTGGCATTATTTACTCAGCTAAACCAATTCCGCTAACAATTCCTTTGCGTCGCGATAGTTTGGATCAAACTTTAAAGCTTCTTTCACATACTTAGTAGCTTCTGCGTCGCTATCCATGGCTTGATAGGTGATGGCCATGTTGTACAGGTTTTCGGCGTTTTCGCCAAATTGATCTATCGATAGTTGAAAGAATTTTAATGCGAGTTCGTATTCATCTAATGCGTAATAAACACCACCTAAGGCAAACGGTAGATCTTGAGTTTTCTCAAGCTTAAAGAAATATTCCCATACAAGCAGGCAGCCATTTAGCAAAGCGTGATCTTGTTCGACGGTGATTTCTTCTATCTCGATGCGATCTAAAATCATTTCATGCAAATCGTAGAACGTATTTGGATCCCACATGGTTAAATTAAGCATGGCTAACAATTGATCTAGGTTTTTAAAGTTAGTATTGATTTCATCATCAATATAGCAAAGGTTAACTATATCCTGTGGGCTAGCTCCAGATACGGCACGCGTGAAGGCATTTTTAGTGTGCAACATTGGATCTGCAGCTGCAGTAATAAAACACGCCACTTGAAAATCAACTGATAGGTTTGGCATTAAAAATGCTTTGCCGCCACTATTGGTAAAGTAATGCTTAAGGGCATCAAAATTCACCATTAAAGAAATCGATCCATGAATATCAATGTCTGGTTCTTCTAGATCGTCAAAGAAATCAATGCTGGCTTGACCTTTGTCTGCAAGCAATAGTACCAAATGCTGGGTAGTAAATTGCTTTACGGTGTTAATGCAATCAATTCCGCCAACTGGGATCATAAAGGTGCCATCTTCAAGCGCGGCTGCATAATGCTCTAGAATTTTGTTCAGGTTTGCATCGCTGTAGTAGTTAGTGCTAACCGGTACGTATTCATAGCTAAATTTTGCTTTTGCAAAATAGTTATTCCAATCGGCATCGCTGTCGATCTTGATTTGTACTTCATGCAGGGCGTGTTTACGTACTTGAAAAGCGTCGTGTGATAATGAGTCGAATAAGTAATTGCACAACATGAAAATTGGCTTTTGCAAAGTGCCTGGTTTTATAACTGCTTTAGAGTGATTAAGCACAATTTGCGAGTCACTCATGGCGTTAAATATTGCAAAATCCAAGCTGCCTGATTCAACCCATGGCTGCAATGCGGGATGTTCCACCCAGGATTGCATGTTCTTTTCCGCAATGTCGGTCATAATAAATTTAATCAAAGCAAACGGCAGGTTATAGTTGGCCATTAATGTTTGCAGATGCTTTAAAACATAAAATCCCAATTTACCGTGACCTGCGCCAATCTCGATTATATAAAATGGCTCTTCATGCGCAGTTTTACTATGTGTGGTATACCAATCATTAATTTGTGCTACGATCACACTTGCATAATCAGCAGCCAGGTTTTTATTGCTGGAGATTTGCAATGGCACTAGTTCGTCTTGCCATGCTTCCGGGCCAATGTTGTTATAATATTCTTGCATTTTGCTCCATAGAGCGGATTTGGAAAGAGAAGTCATGACATGTTATCCCTAAGATTTTGATAAAATTTAGCATCAACGATTGTACGATTGGCAAGATCATTTTCAAGTTCTTGCCGCCATGTGCTGGTAGCTTGTGGCGTAGTACATTGTAAAGTTAATAGTTCAGAACCACAACCTGAACCATATGAGAAAGCGAGCAGTTGCTCTTTAGCTTGCAGGCGAGTTAAAGCATTTGCAACGCTAAACCAAAGGCTGGCAGTATAAGCATTGCCTATCTGCTGATTCCATTGCATGGTAGTAAAAACTTTGGTTTGATATTGCTGCAGGATTTGATCGGCATCCCAGCCACAATGCTCACCTAGGCGCTTAAATGCTTTAAAGACCATTTTAGGAAATGGCACGTGCAAACACATGTGTTTAAATTCATCTAGATATTGGCCCAGTGATGTCTGTGGCGCTAATTGCTTAAAGCACTGTAGCACTGCAGTAATATAGCAAACTAAACTTAAGCGTCCGTTAACCTCTGGGTAAGGTGTACCAATTGGACGCCAAAAATCAAATTGTGGTTCGCTCCAACAATAACTATGCGGACTAATCGCCGCAATTGTTGGTTCATCAATGATCATTGCTATCGCGCCAGCACCTTGGGTTGGTTCGCCGGAATGATGTTCAGCGTACAAGGCTACATCGCTGGCGATTACTAACGCAGCTTTGCCTTGCGAGTTGCCAGAAAGTTTCCATTCTAATGCCTGACGCACAGCTACCGTGCCAGAATAACAGGCATGTTTGACTTCATAAGCGCGTATTTGACCCTGTAGCCCAAGCTCACTCATTACCCATGAACTTAAAGGGCGGCTCATATCAATTGCGCTTTCGCTAGCTACGACCACCATGCCGATTTGATCGGTACTGCCACCCCAATTCGCTAAAGCGCGTTTCGCTGCTCGTACCGCAAGTGACACGACGTTATCATTTGGACCACATAGGGCCATAAACTCGCAACCAAGAGTCTGTGTATATTGTGCTGCGTCAACGTTGCGTAGGCGTGCAAATTCAGTGAGCGGCAATGCATACTGCGGAATGGCCAGCCCAAAGGCACTGATCCCAAAATCTTGGTGAGTTACTTGCATAATATTGGTTTAACACAGTTGGATAGGCTGCAAGTATACTAGCCTGATTGACGAAGTGGCAAGCCGAACATATGCTATAGCGAGGAATACAGTAAGGAGTACTGTTGTGGGCACAATTGCAGGGCATATTATATCGTACATGGGCGCCATCAGCATGGTGTGCCTGTTAGTTGCAGTAATTTTACTGCTGCATTTGATCCAGCAAGCGTTCGATCGGTCAGGAGTGTTGTGGGGAATAATATCGGTTATTTACCCACCAGGCACATATTTGTACTGTCGCAGAAATTGGGATGTATTGCGCTCTAAGTTTGTTTTGATATCAGGACTAATGATCGCAGCTTTAGTTTTGTGGGGCTTGGTAAAGATAATTTGATTGAAAATCATTCCCGCTACAGCGCATGCTCTAGCGGGAATTGATATTATCTATGAGAGCTTACGTTTTTACTGTGACCCTTCATCGTACCTTGATGTTTAAGGTTGCTTGTCCACCGACCACCACCAGTACTTACTTGAGAAGAAAGCACGCCCATAGCGATGTAATAAGAAGTAAACACTAGCGCAATTAATGCCAAAACAGTAATGAAATAACCTGTTAATTTAGCTGCTGCAACATCGGAAACGTCACGATTAGAAGTTGCCCAAATTGTCATCCATGCACCAGAGCAGAAAGCGAGCAGACCAATTGCGAAAGCAATAGTTGCTATAAACGTTTGCGTCATCATCATTTTGCACCATTAAGTTGTTACCTAAACCTACCACTAAGTCTATATCAAATCTGGTAAATGTAAAATTTACCGGGTAGGGCTAGGAAGGTTAGCTCTTATTGCCGCCGCTGCCGCCGCTGCCGCCGCCGCCAAGGCCGCCTGGGCGTAGGTGACTAGGAGGAGTGGGATTAGTTCTTAGGCCGTTTACTAATTTTACAGCCGCAAGCATGTTTTGAGCTACGT
>DATIHV010000056.1:0-12821 GCA_035480295.1 Gammaproteobacteria bacterium | reverse complement strand
GCCAAAGAAGTAAGCATTAAAGGCATGGATAAATACAAAGATGATGTGATTAAGCATTATATTCAAGAGTTTTCTGACGATTATGCGAATAACAACGGTGGCTTGCAATTTGATGCTACGCCATATTTAAATGTCAGCAATCCTAGTACTTTTGCGCTGCAATATAATTACATTTTCAATAATCCGTATGGCATTGATAAAGAGCAATCCCTAGCGTATGTAGATGATGGCTCAACTTATAGCAAATTTCACGCTCAATATCACGATCATTTGCGTGAATTAGCCAATCTGTTTAATTTGGAAGATATATTTTTGGTTGACGCTAACACGGGGTATATTGTCTACACAGTTGCTAAAGGCCTAGACTTTACTACATCACTGATTGATGGTCCCTATGCGAATAGTGCAGTAGGCAAAGCGTTTAATGAGGCGAATACTAACGATGGTAAAAAGCGCGTAATTGTCTCGGATTTTGCTCCATATAGCCCATCAAATGATGATCAGGCCAGTTTCGTTGCCACGCCAATTTTCGATAATGGCTTAAAAGTCGGGATCTTAATTTTCCAATTAAATTCAAAAACTATTAATGAAATTATGACTAGCGGCGGCAGATGGGAAGATGTAGGCTTGGGTCAAACCGGCGAAACATACATCATTGATAAGCAACACCGCATTTTGAACAATAGTCGTTTTGAAGTGCAAAATCCTGACGCGTTTCACAACACCTTGCAAAAGATTGGTGCGACTCCAGACGTGATAACGCGCATGAAAGCCAAGAAGAACAATATAGGCTTAATGACGATTAATACTCTTGCCGCAGATCAAGTGGTAGAAGGGCAGACTGGTTATGCGATTTATAAAGATTACCGCGGGGTAGATGTGCTTGGCGCCTATGAACCGTTAAAAATCCCAGGTTTAGACTGGGGTATCATTGCTGAAATAGATAAGGCCGAAGCTTTTGCGCCGATTTATGCCTTAGCTAAAAAGATGGCAATCAATTTAGCTGGAATTATGCTGCTGATTATCGCGTTCGCGACAATTGTTGGTGTAGGATTGGCGCGGCAAATTAGTGCACCAATTGAAAAGCTGAGCGTAGCAATTCGGTTATTGGCAGAATCGCATGATTTAACCAAGCGCATAAAATATGATTCAAACGATGAAATTGGTGATATGGTTGGATCTTTAAATCAATTACTAGATAGTTTCCAAAAAACATATCAGGAAACCGTGCTTTCTTCACAAAAAATGCAAACTACTGCGCATAAACTTATGAGCATCGCGGACGAAATCGATTCGCGTGAATCCATGCATAAGTTTGAAGACAATTACGATGCAGTGCATGAAAAGACTGCGGAAATCAAAAATGCTAGCGATAGCTTAACCGAGTTATCTGATCGCTTAGGTGAATTATCTAAGCAATTTAAAGTGTTCGAAGAAGAATCCGATCGCACTAGCAGCTGGTAACAGCTTCCTCGCGCACCGTCTGTGCGCTGCGCGTAAATCCCCATTCACTGCGTAATTGCGCAAATTCATCGCGTTGTAATGCTGTGCGAATGCGTTGCATCAAGTCATTCATGAAAAACACATTATGCTGCGCAAGCAATACAAACGCCAAGGCAGTTTCGGTTTTTAACAAATGGTGAATATAACCACGGGTATAGTTGGCGCAGGTAGCGCATGCGCAATCTGGCTCTATGGGGTTTTGATCGAGTTTGTAGTGGCTATTGCGCATATTTAAATGTTCGCGGGTTTGATCATCATCACGATTCCATGGTTTAACTAATGCTCCACCATGGCGCGCAATGCGCGTTGGATGCACGCAATCGAAAGTATCTATACCGTGTAAGACGCCGTTAAATATATCTTCAATACCGCCAATGCCTAACAAATGTACGGGGCGATCTCTAGATAACAGCGACATAGTATGCGCTACTACATCATACATTTGTTGTTTAGTAGCACCCAGCGAGCCACCAACTGCATGCCCAAAAAATGGCTGACTGTTCACAAACTCACAGCTTTCTTGGCGCAAATCAGTATATACGCCGCCTTGTATAATGCCATACAGCTTTTGTGAACCATCGTCGTGTGCTAGATATGCATGCAAGCTACGTACAGCCCAACGATGCGAACGTTCCATGGAAGATTTGGTGTAAGACTTATCAACATGATATGGCGTGCATTCATCTAGTACTACAATTAAATCGGCGCCTAAACAGCGTTGGACGCGGATCGATTCTTCAGGAGTTAACAAATATTCTGCGCCATTAACATATGATTTAAAGCGTGCGCCTTCTTCATTCACGTTTAATAACGTCTTTTCTTGGCCTAATAAACGACGCCCTTTAATTTCATCCGCGACATTGCCGGATCCTAAACTAAAGATTTGAAACCCGCCGGAATCAGTTAACATTGGCCCGCGCCAGCCGGTAAACTTTTGAAGACCACCTTGTGCCTGCATACTTTCTGGTCCAGGTTGCAGCATTAAATGATAGGTATTCGATAAAATGATTTGCGTGTTAGCAGTGCGCAGCTGTTCAATGGTTAAAGATTTCATTGCTGCACGCGTAGCGCAAAATATAAAGGCCGGTGTTTGTACCGTGCCATGCGGCGTCTGCAGCAGTCCTAATCTAGACGCTGACGGACCGTGCTTTAATATCGTAAATTCGAAGGTTTGTTTTTGGTACACAGCGGTAACTCATATACATTAATGGAGTAAAAGCAACGTTTAAAATAAAGCGCATTGCCTGTGCGCTTAAAATATAAGTAAAAAACAGTTCATGCCACGTAATAGGCGTATCACTAAACACCATCCAGGCTAAAAAGCTAAACAAAAAAGTATCAAATATGCCAGAAGTAAACATCGCGATATTTTGCCGCAGCCACAAAAACTTGCCTTTAGTAACATTACGTAAACGGCTAAAAATAAATATGTCTAACCACTGGCTGCTAAAATAGGCGATTAAACTCGCGGTTAAAATACGCAGCGATGGCGCAAACAATTGTAACATCGCAATTGCATTGCTTTGTGCTTCTTGCAGCGTGGCACTAGTTTCGATTAATGCCGGTAACGGATGCCCCAAGGCTAAAATCATACATGCGCTAACTAGTACTTGTGCCCAAAAACCTAGCGTAACAGATCGCTTCGCAGCATCTGATCCATAATGCTCGGTAAGCACATCGTTTACAAAAAACGTAGTTGTAAATAGCACTGTGCCTAATGCAACCGGATTAGTAAAAGTATCGTATTGGGTGAAGCGCAGAACTTGGATATTTGCCAGCACAATAGCCAGTGCATTATATACGTACAGACCGAATGCGCCGTAAAAACGTAATAAGGCTAAAATAGCGATCGCGCAAAGTGCAAACGTCCATATCGTCAATGCCTCAGCAGACGCATGTATTTGCAACCAATAAATGCTTTCACGGATCAGATTATCCACATACACCTCTCCTCACAGGAGCGTAAATGTACGCTAAATGCCTAGCTTTTTCAAGTAGGCCCTAATAATTACGGGTGATTAAATATCTAGCGAGTTCGTTTAGCACTACGCCGCCATCACCTAAAGGCGCGATTGCTTCTAAGGCTAGATCTAAATTTGCTTGTGCTTGCTCGCGCGCAGCGTCTAGGCCCAACAAACTGGTAAAGGTGGATTTGGCATGTTTTTGATCGGATCCTACAGGTTTACCAAGTTGTTCCTGGTTACCAGTGACGTCTAAAATATCGTCGTGAATTTGAAAAGCCAGGCCCAAGTGACGGCTATAACGGCGCAAATCATGCTGAATTTCCGCACTTGCGTTACTTGCGGCGATGATGCTCAATTCAATACAGGCATTAAATAATGCGCCCGTTTTATTTTGATGCAAAGCGGTTAGCTCGGTTAAATTGAGGTTTTTTTGCTCGGCGGCTAAGTCCTGGGCTTGGCCTAATACCATCCCAAATACACCAGCTGCTTTAGCGAGCACTTTCACCATAGCAATTTGCTGTGCCGGGCTGAGAGGATTCACGTCCGGATCGCTTAAAATTTCAAAGGCCAAAGCCTGTAGACCGTCGCCCGCCAAGATCGCAGTTGCTTCATCAAAAGCTCGGTGGCAAGCAGGCAACCCCCGGCGTAAATCATCATCATCCATCGCCGGCAAATCGTCATGAATCAACGAATAGCAGTGTACCAGCTCGATGCTCATAGCGGCAGCATGCAACGCAGCTGGCGGCACATCCAAAACGTCACCTACGGCATACACCAAAATTGGCCTTAGTCGTTTGCCGGGATTCAATACCGCATAGCGCATGGCAGAATGCAATGGCATTGCCGGTAGGCTGATAGGCAAAATATTGGCCAATAAGGAGTTTACAAGTTGTTGCTTTTGTTGCAGGTACACTGAAAGATCAAATATATTAGTTGACAAACTAAGCTCCGCAGGGTAGAATAATTGTTCATTCGGCAGGTTGGCATTAGCTTAGCTTATAGCTAGTTTTAGGTCAATTTGGTGATTGGCCAGGCAAAATATAGTGCTTTTTGTAATTAATTTGCAGTATACTAGCCTCCTGTCAGTAAAAAGCAGTTGAAGAAGGTAATGAGTATGAGCAGTTGCAGGTTTGAGGAATATATCGGGTTTTTACGCGATAATATTACCAATTTGATCGAATATCGAGAAGGCACCGGCAAATTTGAACCAGGCTTGTTGCAGATCAGAAATGATTTATTCAATCCAGATCCATTCGTTGTTATTGGCGCTAGTGTTGAAGCCACTAAAGCATTTGCCGAAGAAAATTTATTCCATTAAAACAAAGTTCGCAGTTCTATCCAACAAAAAATCGTCATCCTAGTCACACGCGCATGCAGTAGCGCGTAGTGGCCGGGAACTCATCCTTCTTCTTGCACCAAACTATATGCTCTACACATGTTCAAATGCAGCTCCGGCGATTCATGCAAAAACGCTAATGAACAATTTACTGTTTTTTTCACGGCATTTATGTATTCATCATTGTTAAGCATTTTACCAAGTTTAAATAAAGCTAAACAGGCTATGCCGTTGCCGGAAGGCACTGCGTCATCAGTAAATGTTTTGGGACGATAAAATAATTTTTCTGCGTCGTGTGCTGTAAAGTAAAACCCACCAAATTCAGCATCGTAAAATTTTGCTAACAGATCATTCGCCAAAGTAATGCAAAACGGCATGTATTCGTGCTCTTGATCTTCATCTATAAACGTTAACACTGCATCTAGCATAAATGCATAATCATCTAAAAACGCATGAATTTTCGGAGTTTTATTTTGCCACGTTGCGTATAGTTGGCCATCAATATACAAGTTATCTCTAATAAATTTAATTGCATCATTAGCTAAAGCCCTAAATGGTTCATGTGCCAAGATTTTTGCTGCGACACTTAGGCCTTTGATAGCTAAACCGTTCCAGCCGGTTAGGATCATGTTATCTATCTGCGGTTTAACCCGTGTAGCGCGCTGCGCGAGTAGCTTTTGTTTTATGCTTTGTAACAACGCATGTTCTGGCATCGGCACATGAGGATTAATCGCTAAATGCCATTTTTTGGCAAAATTTGCTTTATGATCTAAGTTGTAAAATTTTTTAATGCTGGCAAATTCTTCGTGCGTTAACAAGTGTTTGACTTCTTGTAAATCCCATAAATAATATAAGCCTTCTTGATCTTCCGTGTCTGCATCGAACGCAGTGTAAAATGCACTATAATTTGCATCTAATAAATTATTTTGCATCCATTCACCGGTTTCAATGGCGATTTGGCGGTAATTTTCTTTTTGAGTTAATGCGTACGCTTCTGCGTAAATACCAGTCAATTGTCCGTTATCGTAAAGCATTTTTTCAAAATGCGGAATTTGCCACGCTTCATCTACACTATATCGAAAAAAACCACCGCCAAGTTGATCGTAAATACCACCTTCGGCCATGCTGTTTAAAGTAGTAAATGCAATGTGTCGAGTCATAGTATCGGTAGAATGCAAAAGAAACTCTAAATTTGGGCAATTCGGAAATTTTACCTCATCTCCAAAACCGCCGTGTGCCGGATCAAACTCGCGTTGCAGCGCAACTTCAGCTTTGTGGATCAGGTCTGGCGCCAGTGGCGCAATTGCGGCTGGATGATATTGCATCATTATGCTCACCAGCGCTTGGGTGTGCATTTCTTGCTGTTTAATTCGATCTTTACTGCTGTAAAAAACATCATTTAATTTGTGCAGTAAATCTGCAAAACCCAGCGTGCCTTGCGGGCCTTGTTTTGGAAAATATGTGCCGCCGTAATAGGGCATTAATGTGGTTGGTGATACAAACATTGTTAATGGCCAACCTCCAGGCTGCCCCATTAATAATTGATATGCTGTTTGATACGTTTTATCTATATCAGGACGTTCCTCTTTATCAACTTTGATGTTAATAAATAAACGATTCATAGTTGCGGCAATGTCTGCATCCATAAACGACTCATGCATCATCACATGGCACCAGTGGCACGCAGAATAACCTACCGATAGCAAAATCGGCTTGTCTTGTTTGCGGGCGCGTTCGATGGCATCAGTGCTCCATGGATGCCAATTGACTGGGTTATGGGCATGTTGCAATAGATACGGGCTAGTCTCGTTTATTAGCTCGTTACCTAAATCATTGTCGTGTTCTTCGTCCATCCGCAGTCTCGTGACAGTCCCTCTCTTTCTATGATAAACTACTTCCTCAAAATTTTCTTTAGTACGCCTAAAATACACGATCGGAGAGGTAATATGACCTGTTTAATTGGCAAAAAAGCACCAGATTTTACGGCAGCTGCAGTATTAGCAAATGGCGAAATTGTGGCTGATTTTAATTTAACCAAGTCTTTGCAAGGTAAATACGGCCTGGTATTTTTCTACCCGCTAGATTTTACTTTTGTATGTCCTTCCGAATTAATTGCTTTAGATCATAGAATGCAGCAATTTAAAACCTTAAACGTAGAAGTTGTAGCTGTGTCTATTGACTCGCAGTTTACGCATAATGCATGGCGTAATACTCCTATCGATCAGGGCGGTATTGGACCAGTTGGTTATACATTAGTAGCCGACGTGAAGCATGAAATTTGTCAGGCGTACGGGGTTGAACATCCGGAAGCTGGTGTTGCTTTACGCGGTGCATTTGTCATTGACAGGCACAACGTAGTGCGTGCGCAATTGATTAATGATTTGCCGTTAGGGCGCGATATTGATGAAATAATTCGTTTAGTAGATGCTTTGCAATATCATGAAGCACACGGCGAAGTTTGTCCTGCTGGTTGGCGTAAAGGCGATCAAGGTATGGTTGCCACAACTTCAGGTGTTGCCAATTATTTAGAAAGCAACGCTGAGGCATTATAACTCGACATGCCCGATCCACAGTTAAGCTCCGAAATAGCCAAACGTCGTACCTACGCGATTATTTCGCACCCCGACGCCGGTAAAACTACTATCACTGAAAAGTTGTTATTACATGGGGGTGCGATTCAATTAGCGGGCACCGTAAAAGGCCGCAAGGCTACTAAGCATGCAACCTCGGATTGGATGGAGCTGGAAAAACAACGTGGTATATCTGTAACTACTTCTGTAATGCAATTCCCGTACAAGGATTGCATTATGAATCTCTTAGACACTCCTGGTCACGAAGACTTCTCTGAAGACACATATCGCACTTTAACTGCAGTTGATGCTGCGTTGATGGTGATCGATTCAGCTAAAGGCGTAGAACCACGAACCATTAAGTTAATGCAAGTATGTAGATTGCGTAATACGCCGATCATTACGTTCATTAACAAAATGGATCGTGAAGGGCGTGAGCCAATCGAATTATTAGATGAAATAGAAAAAATCCTAGATATAAACTGCGCACCGGTAACTTTGCCAATTGGTGCCGGTAAACGCTTTAAGGGCGTGTACAATTTATTATCTGACGAAGTACATTTATACACTCCTGGTAAAGGTGATCGCATTCAAGCTGGTACGGTGATCAAAGGCCTAGACAATCCAGAGCTACGCGAAAAAATCGGCGATTTGCTAGATGAATTTGCGCAGGAATTGGAGTTAGTGCAGGGCGCAAGTCATAGTTTTGATAAAGAATTATATTTGGCCGGCAAACAGACACCGGTATTCTTCGGTTCAGCGTTAAATAATTTTGGTGTGCAGGATTTATTAGATGCCTTTAGCAGCATGGCGCCTACTCCGCAACCACGTGCTACCGAAAGCCGCATTGTCGAGCCAAGTGAAGCAAATTTTAGTGGTTTTGTGTTTAAAATTCAGGCGAACATGGATCCACAGCATCGTGATCGCATTGCGTTTTTACGCATCTGCTCTGGTCAATATACTAAAGGCATGAAAATGCGTCACTTACGCATTGAACGAGATATACAGATTTCCAATGCATTAACATTCATGGCCGGCGAACGTGAACACATAGGTGAAGCATATCCTGGTGACATAATCGGCTTACATAATCACGGCACTATTCAAATCGGTGATACATTTACGCAAGGTGAAAATCTTAAATTCACCGGTATTCCGTATTTTGCGCCGGAATTATTTAAAGCCGTTAGATCCAAAGATCCATTAAAAGCTAAAGCCTTGCACAAAGGCTTAATGCAATTATCCGAAGAAGGCGCTACGCAAGTGTTTAAACCACTCAGCGATAATCGTATTATTTTAGGCGCCATTGGTATGCTGCAATTTGACGTTGTGGCACATAGATTATCCTTCGAATACAACGTAGATTGTGTATACGATAACATTAACATTGCCACCGTGCGCTGGGTAAGTTGTGCTGACGCGAAAATGCTCAGCGATTTCCAGAAAAAACATGCGGATCAATTGGCTCTCGATCATGCCGGCAATTTAATCTATCTGGCACCAACAATGGTTAATTTAAACCTGACTCGCGAGCGTTGGCCGGAGATCAAGTTTGCTGCGACGTGTGAGATTTAACTCGGAATATAATCCTACTATCATAGTATTATACACACTCCTTCTTGAAAATATGCTATAATCCTATTAAGATGGGATTATAAGCGGTGTGACACGTTTTCTCGTCATTAAGCCTATCAAAGTAGGATTTTAAATGCCAAAAAAAGTAAAAACCTCAGCAATGCCGGACTTGAGCCAAAAGCTAACTCCCGAGCTGCTAGGAGAGGCGATTCGCGCTAGACGCACCCAAAGCGCCCTTAAACTTGAGGACGCAGCTGCCTTATGCGGAGTAGCGAAACAAACCCTGACTGATATAGAAGGCGGGAAGGCAAACAGCCAAATTAATACCATCCTACAAATATGTAATGGTTTAGGGATAAAATTATATATACAATCCTGGCATACTGGAAACGGTGCGGAAGATGAGTAGTACTAACAATCATCTAGATATTTTTCTTAAACATGAAAAAATTGCTGAATTACATATAAGCAACGACCAATTATCGTGGAGTTATACTACTGCTTGGCAACAAATCGGGTTTGCTGTTTCACCACATTTACCTCTAAAAAACAATATTCCTGCCGGCAATACACAAATTTTTTTACGTAATATGCTGCCAGAAGGCCATCCTTTTGAAACGCTTATTACATATTTTAATATCAGCCGCAATAATACTTTTGCTCTAATGCGGATATTAGGTCCAGATACTGCAGGTGGACTTATAATGTTACCTGCAAATACGTCTTTGCCGAAAGAAAGCATATTTAGAGTTATTAATCCCTTAGAATTGCAGCAACGTTTAGATGACAGAGAGCATTTTAATTTGTTGATTTGGGATGAAAAACCTCGTTTATCCGTGGCAGGTGTGCAAGATAAGCTTAACGTAGTAGTTTATCCGCATGGAGAGTTAGGGTTTGGAGATGGCAAGCTATGCTCTACGCACATCTTAAAATTTGAAAGACACAAACTTGCACACTTGGTACTAAATGAATACATAACAATGAAGTTGGCAAAAAAATGCGGCTTGGAAGTTGCAGAGGTGGAAGTGGTACATTTTGGATCAAATCCTGCTTTGCTAGTTAAACGTTTTGATCGTATATTGCAAGCAGATTTAACAGTACAACGTCGACATATGATTGATGGCTGTCAAGCGCTTAATTTACCTCCAGAATATAAATATGAAAGAAATTTGGGTAGTGGTAGAGACGTTGCGCATATCAGGGACGGAGCGAGTTTTGAAAAATTATTTAGATGTGCTGATCTATGTATAAATCCTGCGGTGACTAAACAAAAAATGCTTAGCTGGGCGTTGTTTAATCTTTTAATTTGTAATTTTGATGCGCATGGAAAAAATGTTAGTTTTTTTGTAGATGAATATGGTATTGCATTAACGCCATTCTACGACCTGGTGAATATCAAAATGTATGCAAATTTTAACAGTGAAATGGCGATGGGTTTTGGCGATACTTTTGATTCAGACAGTATAAACGCTTATCAAATAATTGAATTTGCAGATGCATGTCGCTTGTCAAAGTCGTTTGTTGCTTCAAGATTACAGATGTTAGCGAACGATATTCTTTCGAATCTAAATTCTGTAATTAATGCAATCAATGCAACTCCTGAGGAGAATGCTTACCTAAGTAAATACACCGAGCTTGTTACTGACAGATGCAAATATTTTTTAAACAAAATTGAAGAAATTAAAACGTTAAAAATTTAGTAAGTAATTCTATTTCTTTGTACTAAAAAGATCAAAAACTTCCTTAATCATACCAAATAAATTGCCTTGCTTTGCCTCTGCTTCCTTAGGCTCTTCAGCCTGAGGCGCAATTACTGGTTGCGGCTTTATGCGTGGTTTTGGCTCTGGTCCCGGTTCTGATGCTATTTCTGACTCTAGTATTGGTTTTTGTATTGGCTCTGATTTTACTGCAGGCTTTTTAACAGTTTGCGGTTTAGTGGCTGTGACTTTTGGTGCAGCCTGCGTCTCTGTGCCTGCAATTGCAAAATCCTTGGCAATTTCATTCAATAAAGGCTCCATCTTTTTTATAGATGTAGAAATAAGATCCGTGCCGGGATCAGAAACATGTTGTTGCATGGCTTTTTTACATAGATCAAAACCACATGCCATTACAATGATTGGCGTTTCGGGCGCAATACTGATATTAGGTTTAGATAATATTGCAATCATCATGGAAATGCTGCTTAACATTAGTACTACAGCAAAGATCGTGCAGATTTTTTCCATAATCAATAGTTTGTCGCTGAATTGATTGATCTGCCCATTACAAGTAATAATCTCATTACCTAAAGTAGTGATGGCAGTAATTTTTTGCATATCCTCTGTAGTATCACAAAGGTTATGTAAGCGTGTTAGCATCGGTACCATGGTTTCTTGATACATGATTGCTAATTGCTGCATTATGTCATTGGATTTGGTGATTAACGTATTGCTTGCATCACTAGTCTGTGTGATTTGTTGTAATTGCTTTAAGATCACACAATTGGCATTTAAAAAATCTGCCAGCATATTGTTGTTTAAAGTTTTGGCGAGCGTTTTTGTTTCTTGCAGCAGATCCTGTGCATTCATAATGGCGATGGCTATGTTACCACTAGATTGCATAGTGGCATCTAAAGATTGAAGTTGCTGTTGAAGGCTAGCAGTCTTTAGGTTTGTGGCTTGCATTACCCTAGTATAGCCAGTATTACGCTGCTGTCACTTTGCTTTGTAAAGCAGGTACTCAGCAACGAGCGGCACCGGTTGACCAGTTGCGCCCCTGTCTTTGCCAGTAAACTTACACGCTGTGCCGGCTATATCCAAATGCGCCCAATGTAATTTTTTTGTAAATTTTGATAAATAGCACGCTGCAGTAACACAACCGCCATCCGGTCCACCAACATTTGCAAAATCGGCGACGTTGCTGTCCAATTGCCGCACATATTCGTCCGTTAACGGCATTTGCCAACATTTATCGCCACTCACTATGCCCGCAGCTAGTAAATCATCCGCTAACGGTTGGTAATTAGAAAATAATGCCGAATGGTGATTGCCAAGTGCTACCACACAAGCGCTAGTTAAAGTTGCCATATCAATGACCACTTTAGGATTAAAACGTTCGCAATACGTTAATGCATCGCATAGCACGAGACGGCCTTCAGCGTCGGTATTTAATATCTCCACAGTTTGGCCAGACATGGTAGTCACAATATCGTCAGGGCGACTGGCTTTGCCGCCGGGCATATTTTCTGCAGAGGCGATCACCCCGACTAAATTGATATCTAATCCCAATTCAGCGGCAAACGTCATGAGCCCCAATACACTGGCACCGCCACACATATCAAACTTCATGCCAACCATGTTTGCTGCGAGCTTCATGGAAGTACCGCCAGTGTCATATGTAATGCCTTTACCGACTAGTACAATTGGTTGTTGCGTTTTTGGCGCGCCACGATACTCTAGGGTAATTAACTTTGGCGGTTGATCGCTGCCTTGCGTGACCGACAAAAATGCGCCCATTTTTAATGTTTCTAAATCTTTGCGCTCTAAAATAGCTACGCTGATAGATTTATAATCTTTAGCAAGTTTTTGCGCTGCTTTAGCTAAATATGTAGGGTTACATACATTGGGTGGAGTGTTGGCCAAATCTTTAGTTAATTTCACGCCCATTTGCACCGCGTTGCCAATGCGTGCACCCATTTCGCCTTTTTCTATGTCGCGTTTATTGGGTACCATCCAGGTAATTTTATTTAATTCGTTTTTTGCGCTTTTGTTTTTTGCAGTTTTACCTTTAAAGGCATCAAATGTGTACAACGCGGAAGATACCGCTACAACCGCCTGCTGTACTTTCCAGCTGATGTCATAATCTGGGACAGTTAGCTCAGTTACGCAACACACG
>DATIHV010000055.1:0-1791 GCA_035480295.1 Gammaproteobacteria bacterium | reverse complement strand
AAATTTACGGATTGATCGGTAGGGGGTGGCGTGAAAGGACCCGCTAATAGTTCAGGAGCTATTAGAAGTAGCGCTAAACAATAGAGCAGGTATGTCATAACAATCCTTGTTTGCGTACAAAAAATGCACGGACTCTACCTTATTATATATCAGCGTTAGCTAACCGCATCTGGCGGCACTAGTTGTTTAGCGGAAGATTGTAAACGCGCGAACGACCTTTCTGGAATTCCCAGAGATATCTTATTAACTGTGTCAGCGCCTTTAGTCATGCTAGATTTAGCAGTATGTAATTCTTGGCTTGGATCGGTTTGCTCTGGTATACCACCCATCCAACGTAGGATTTTATCGGGAAGGGCATAAATTAATGAAAATGATTTGTTCGACAAAGCCACAATGAAGGTCGCGTACAATGCTAACACCGCAACCCAGGCAAACATCGAATCGTTGGTATTTAGATTATTAAAATTGCTTAGCATGCCAAAATTTACAAGTTTCACAACGGCTTGATATAAACGCGTAGCAAAAATAAAACCAAATATCATTAGTACTGGTCTTAACACAATATTTAACAATAATAGTAAACCTTGTAGCAGTTTACCCATTTCATCATTGGTAGGCAGCATAAAGCTTATAGCTAAAATAGGCGCGGCAACTATTGCTTCAATTACTAATAATAACCAGCCCACTACCGCAATAGTGAAAATCAAATATGGAACAAGCGGAATATAAATTGCTAAAATTGCACCAATTATCCACACAATGCTGTAAATTGCGATTGCTAATGCACCGCGGTGATTTAAATCATTGAGATGTTGCATAAATTCTTCGGTAATTGGTGTGTAACCTTGACGTGCACGATTAATTGCGGTGTGCAAATCATTTTGAATATCTAACCAAGCACGCTCCGAAAGGATCATGATAGAACTACCGAACCGTCCTTGCGCAATTAGCGGATCGTTATGTTGTTCACTCATCATGCCTTGTAATAACGTGAGCATATTGTTTTGCAAATTATGCAATGGGCTAGTTTGCGCGCTTTTATCGAGATTTAAATTTAAGCTGTCGCTAATTCCTATAACATCGTTTTCCAAGAAAATCTTTGCGTCCCACAAACGCGTGCCTAAATAGCTATTTTCCGGTCCGTACTGTAAAAAATCGCGTAAAGGTGGTGGTAAAACATGGCTATTCCCCGGTGCATATGTGCTGCAAAACTCAGGAGCATCACAAGTTGGTACAAATTGTTTAGTAGGTGGCACCACTATGTCGGAAAAAAATTGCACAGGATGAATTTGATTTAACGCAAAATAAAATGATCCCGCGGCTAACCAGCCGTTTAGTTTTCCTTCGCGCACAATATGTTGCACGCCCTCAATTGGCTCTGTTTTTACTTGGTGCTTTAAGATTTCTCTATATGTAGTAATCGCTTCATTGCGATAACCACTTGGGTGCACCGGTTGATCCGGTAAACTTATTAATCGATTATGTGTATCGCGGGGGGTTGTTTGTTCGTTCACAATCTGGCGTGCTAAAGGCCAAAAATTTTGATACATTAATTGCATCGCCCAGACTTTATGCTGATAAATTTCCCGCGCTTTCTTGCGCATTAGATCATCGGTCACAGTTTGCTTGTGATCCCAGTCGCTGCGTTTAGCTATGCTAGTGACGTGATAGTGGCCACATATGTCAGCGAATTCAGTATTAAACGGGATCCCAACACGGACGGTGCCAGAATAAGTTGCTTGTTGTGCGGTGCTAGAATTATTTGCATTTAAAGTTTCGTAAATGTCTACG
>DATIHV010000054.1:0-5355 GCA_035480295.1 Gammaproteobacteria bacterium | reverse complement strand
TGCAACATGTTTGTAAACCATTCTTCACCAGGCATGTATTTCGCATCGCCGGTTGCAGCGCGCTGGGCAAATGGTTTTATAGAGAGGGTATCGTTTGTAACTAGCATTTCAATAATAGAATAATCTTTTATTTTGGCGATTTTCCTGTTAAGTTCTTGTACTTCAATTTCAATATTTTGCATATATGTTTCCTGCATTATTTGCAATCTCGTCAAATCTGCATTGCATTCTAGCCATAAGACTTTTTTGCGGCATACATCGTTCGCTATAGTTAACGATTTGGGTGCTTTAGGCTGTTGCGATAATTTGGTCAACAAATTTATCATGTAGAAGCTGCAATCAGTAGCTGAAAGGAATAATTGATCTATTTGATGTTCATACTTGTCCAACAAACCGCAGACAGGATCACTCACATCTTCAGCAGGATATTTAGGCGATTCCAATACAGCTTGATACAGGGCTAGCTTCAGAGTTTGTGCTTCCTTTTTAAGACGACTTTGATCAGACATTGCTTGTGCATTGGCACTTTGCAATAAATTTGTTAGCGCTAAAACTTCTTGCTGTAATGCTTCGTACTTTGCTTGCACGATTTCTTGATTTTTTGGCATGTAACTATCCTTGTTTGCAAATTGCTACTAGTTTAACAGCAATTTGTTTAATCCTAAATATGTACTGCAGTTTAACTCATTCTAAATTCTCGAAAATCATGCCTTGGTTCCCATGCATCAGGTTTGTCCTGTATCCATTTATCAATCGCTTGCCGTTGTTCTGGGAACTGAGCAGGATCAAAAGTAAATCGTTGTATACCTATAAACCTGATAAGCCCAGGATTCATAAAATTGTCGGGCATGGAAGCGTCATATAATTTCATAAGCGCATCGATTAAGATAAGTCTTTGTTGAGGATCAATTATTCCATGTACAATGCCTTCCACCAGACTAGATAAGGCGTCGCCTTTTAAAAACGGTGCTATGACTTGGACCAGATCAGGATATTTTGTAAAGATCCCAACGCCCATTTCATTTATATTCAAAGCATATTCTAAGGCCATTGCTATTACTTTTCTGGGTGACGATTTGTTATTAGTTAACTCTGTGCACATTTCTAAGATCAAATGTTCAAAATTTACGTTTTCGCGATACTCACCGCAAATCGCTTTTTGCACTACCTCTGGCAATTGTCCTTCAGCCTGTGGCAAAGCGTCCATAACCCACGTAAAATGTCGGTCAGTTACTAAATGAGCAATTGCATTCATCATGTTCACTGTTTTTAAAACATTTTCGCTTAATAATATATGGCGCAAAGCTTGAATATATTTGTTTCTTTCAGGAATAGGTGCTTTGGACAACAAAAACATCAAGATCGCAAATGATATGTGTAAGTTATGGTTTGACAATTGCGCAATTAGTTCTTGCTGATCTTCCGCAATACGCAAGGCTTTATGACAATCAACAATTTTCTGATATCGCCGCGACATGTTGGTAACTCGTGCGAATATAGAATTAACATCGGGGAAATTGAGAAGTGAATATATCATTAACGGTGAAGTATAATCGTTATTAAGCGGATGCAAAACGTCGGCTCCATCAAAGGTTAGAACCGTTGGATTTGCATCATCCGAGTTTATTTTTGCCAATGATTTAAGCAATGTGATATGTCCGGTGCTAAGCGCAGCGTGCATGGCTTGCAGAAACCATGTATTATTAGGGCCGTTGCATGCTGCAACTACTTTCTCCAGCATTGGCCAGTATTTGACATTGATAGCTGTAGTAAAATGGCTAGACAAATCGTAACCTTGCGGCTGTGTTACAACGACTTGTAACAAAAGATCGATCAGCGGCATCGTTAAAAGTGAATTTTCCGTGCACGACGCAAGCATAGTATTAATATCATTCTGGCTGGCTGTCAAAGACTTGCATTTAAGCAACAACATGATAACTTCTATGTTGCGACTTGCAACCGCTTTACTAAATAAGCCTGAAAGGAAACGATCAAATTTCGGGCTACCGTAGGCATGTGTCTGTGCGTTACGTAGATTTATATCTAACGTTTCTAAATCTCTGTTGTCCAAAGCTCGAAGAGCGTTAGAACTCGCAATTAAAAAGTCAGCGTATTGCATATAAATCGCTGTGATGTTTGGTATAGAGCTAATATTAATGTTAGTAGAACTAGACAATATCCAGCGATGCATATGATCAACTGCTAAAGCATAGGTCTTTGGATTAGCAATCCCTTTTACTGTATCTACGGCTTTAGCTATGTCCACGTTGTCCGAGAGAGAATAATAATACTGACGGCGATGCTCTGAATTTTGCATGAAGTATTCGATTAATTTGATTTGCTTTTTATCAATGGCTTTGCGTAACGTTTCTTTCTGCGCATAGTTGTGTACTCTATGTTGCACATAATCCATAATGGCAAATTGCTCGCATTCCGCAGCTATATAATATATTTTAATGTAAATACTATTTCCAGACGCGACACTAAATATTTCTGCAACTTCGTTATTTTCACATAGCATTTGCACCACTGCCAGCTGACCGTGTTTTATAGCAGCCTCTAAAGCCGTCACTGCAAAATAAAGTGCGACGCGTTTACGCTCCGGGTTATATTGTGGATCGTTTGGCCAATAGTAATGGGCAGAGTGAACGATGTCGTTTTGATACGCGCCATTCAGCAAGTCATGCAACTTATCTGTGTCGCCGCTTGCGCAGGCCGTGTATATGGTTTTTTCCAAGGTTGGCATTATTGGTCTCTATGTGAACAAAATTGTGTACTGGTCGTTAGACTGGGCACATTGTAGTGGGATTGATAACTATATGCAATATATATTGAAGGCTTGCCCGTAAGCCATGTGAAAAATACAATTGCTGAAAAATGCGGCTATCTGCGGGTAACTTGTAGACATGTGGCGTTAAAAGTGCGAAAATGGCGCCTATCGTGTTGGATATGGTACTGAAGTTTGCAACAAGTCTTAGTGCTACATGGCCCCAATCTCAACCTGCTAGGCACGCGCGAGCCGGAGATTTATGGCTCGATGACGTTAGGCCAGCTCAATGATACCTTAATCACGCAGGGATTGAACAGTGGGGTACAGGTGGAGTGCAGGCAGAGCAATGCTGAAAATGAGTTGATTGACTCAGTGCAGCAGGCGGCCACTAACAAGGTGCAGTTTTTGATTCTTAATGCTGGTGGCTATACGCATACTAGCATAGCGTTGCGCGATTCCTTGTTGGCGACGCAAGTGCCCTTTATAGAGGTGCATATTTCCAATACATATAATAGAGAAGATTTTCGTGCCCGTTCGTATTTATCCGATATTGCCCAGGGCGTTATCGTTGGTTTAGGTCCACTTGGTTATGAATTAGCATTAAATGCTGCCATTAAATATTTAAATAAATAAAGAGTAATTATTATGGATATACGTAAAGTTAAAAAATTGATCGAATTGCTGGACGAATCCGGTGTCGCCGAAATAGAAATCAAAGAAGGCGAAGAATCGGTACGTATTAGCAGACAACAACATAACACCGTTGTAATGTCCAACCCTTATTCAAGCATGCCAATGCCTCCAGCATCAGCACCTGCTGCCGAAGCACAATTAGCGCCGGTTATTCCATTAGTTAAAGAACCACGTGGCCATCAAGTAAAATCGCCAATGGTTGGCACGTTCTATCGTGCCTCAGCACCTGGTGCAAAACCATTTGCCGAAGTTGGTGATGAAATTGCCGAAGGCGCCACAATTTGTATCATTGAAGCAATGAAAATGTTAAACCAAATTGAAGCAGACAAGTCTGGTAAAATAACTGCCATTCTAGTTGAGAATGGCCAACCGGTAGAATTTGGCCAACCACTGTTTGTTATAGAGTAATTTTTATGATTGATAAGATTGTAATTGCAAATCGTGGTGAAATAGCGCTACGTATATTAAGAGCATGTAGAGAGCTAGGTATAAAAACTGTAGCCCTGCATTCCACTGCGGACAACAACTTAATGCATGTAAAACTTGCTGATGAATCAGTATGCATAGGTGCGCCACCAGCTGCACAAAGCTATTTGAACATTCCAGCAATCATCGCTGCAGCGGAAATAACTGACGCAACCGCTATTCACCCTGGTTATGGATTTTTATCTGAGAATGCCGATTTTGCAGAACGTGTTGAGCAAAGTGGCTTTATCTTTATTGGCCCTGCACCCGAAACGATCCGTATTATGGGTGATAAAGTTTCGGCGATTAATACAATGCGTAAAGCCAATGTACCGTGCGTACCTGGATCAAATGGCACCTTAGGTGACGATCCAGATGAAAATTTACGCATGGCAGAGCACATTGGTTATCCAGTAATTATCAAAGCTGCCGGTGGTGGTGGTGGACGCGGCATGCGTGTAGTACATACTGCCGCTACATTATTAGATTCTATTTCTTTAACCAAAACTGAGGCCGATGCAGCATTCGGCAATGACAATGTGTACATGGAAAAGTTTTTAGAAAATCCACGCCATATTGAAATACAAGTTCTAGGTGATGGTTTCGGTAATGCGATACATTTAGGTGAACGTGATTGCTCTATGCAGCGCCGTCATCAAAAAGTTTTAGAAGAAGCACCTGCTCCAGGAATTAGCCCTGAATTGCGCGCTGAAATTGGTTTACGTTGTGTACAAGCCTGCCAAGAATTAAAATATCGCGGCGCCGGTACATTTGAGTTCTTATATGAAGATGGCAGATTTTACTTCATTGAAATGAATACGCGTATTCAAGTTGAACATCCAGTAACAGAATTAATTACTGGCATTGATTTAGTAAAAGAGCAAATTAAAATTGCCGCCGGTGAAAAGTTAACTTTAACGCAGAATGATATAAAAATCCGCGGTCACGCCATTGAATGTCGAATCAATGCCGAAGATCCACGCACATTTATGCCATCACCAGGTACTATTACATTGTTCCATGCACCCGGAGGTCCTGGTGTGCGTATGGACTCACACGTATATAGCAGCTATGCGGTACCACCGAATTATGATTCATTGATCGGTAAACTAATAGTGCATGCTGATTCGCGTAGTGCTGCTATCAATCGCATGCGTAATGCATTAGATGAAATAGTAATTGAAGGGATAAAAACGAATATTCCGCTACATCATAGTCTGGTGCGTGATGGAAACTTCCAACAAGGAGGTACATCTATACACTATCTGGAGAAGAAGTTGGCCAGCGAGACCGCGCCAAGCCCTGTGGAAGCATAACAATAAGCAAGTGGCTTTCTTGCGCGCGATGTGTTAGTATTCACACCAATCTATATGTACAACTTAAGACGCGCAACTAGCCTCTGGAGATCCTAATGACCGCAAATCAGT
>DATIHV010000053.1:0-2577 GCA_035480295.1 Gammaproteobacteria bacterium | reverse complement strand
TTAGTTTTTGCCATGTTCTAACCCCTACCTTCTCTTATGTAAGGATAGACACATAAGTAAAACATAAAGTTCAAAGAATATGTTTTTCTAAACTGGGCCAATCACCAGTGTAAAAATATGCAGTTTTTGCTAATGTTTGGCAATAATTTGCGGATTTGCTAAATGTTTAGATCCATTATCATGGCGTAATGCAATACCAGGGTTTTTCTGTATTAGAATTACTATGCGTAATGGCATTAGGCGCCATTACGTGCCTATTTGCTGTGCCGAATTTTTATAGTTTTGTTTACAAACAACAGGCCAACCTGACCATGCAACAAACAGAGCTGGCCATTAACTATGCGCGAAGTCTGGCAGTTAGGGACAGAGGACGGGTGATTGTTTGCCCAAACGAGAATAGACGATGTGGCAGCAACTGGGAAAATGGGATCCTTGTATTATCACCTTTTGGCCAAAGTACGACCTTTAAAGTGTATGTCCCTCTGCAGAACCAATTTTCCCTGGCTCAAAGCGGCTTTCATAAGCAAAAAATCATTATTGAAGCTAATGGATTGACCAATAACAATGGCAGTTTTATATATAAATCCCGGAAACTCAACGTTTTGCCGCGGTTCAAATTATACTTTAATAAGGGTCTCCGGGTTTATTGGGGACGTCTGGACTGAGGTGGGGTAGATTGAGATTTAAGGCAGGCGGTGTGACATTAATGGAACTTTTAACCGTAGTAGCAATTATTGCTATCTTGGCGGCGGTAGCCTATCCGAACTATATAAGAGTTAAACAAAACACCAGACGCGCTGACGCACATGCAGCGGTACTTGCTACACAAGCTATAGTAGAACGTTATTTATCGGAAAGTAACAAAGGCAATATTGATAATACAGACATGGCGCTGTCACAATTTACTAGTTATGCAGCAGCCGCTGGTTCACCAGTCCTGACTGGTGGCGGATATTATAAAGTAAGTATTGTACCGGATGCTTCTGCTTACACAATTAACGCAACCGCAATTGCTAATGGTGGCACCACCGCTTGCAGTACGGTGGCTATTCCTGAAGCATATGATCAGTGTGCTGATACTGATTGCTGGGTTATATCGATGGCAGCTGGGAATAAACAATCAACAAATAGTGTGGGGACTGTAGCAAATGCGTCAACAACCACGTGCTGGTAAACGATTAAAAAAAGGCTTTACCATCATAGAAATACTGACGGTGGTAATCATCGTGAGTCTTCTAATGACGGCAGCCATTCCTGGCTATGAAAATTTTGTACGCAATAACCAGGCTTTTATCATTGCAAGTCGTTTAGAAGATTCATTACGCTTAGCACAAGGCGAAGCAATTAGACTAGGCATACCAGTTAGTGTATGCCCTATAACTGGGTTTAATCCAACCGCAGCACTTAACCAAGCAAGCGAACAATACCCATGCCAAAATACAACCACTTGGGATGCATGGAAAGTATTTTCTGACGCAAGCAATAATGGGGTAGAAAACTTTTCGAATGGATGGCCTGTCATTCAATATGTAGGCGGTGACATTCCTGCGGGAAGTGTTGTCAGTAATGTTGCAGGGCGCATCACTTACGATCCACTTGGATTTGCAGTTACTAACCCAACAGTAACACGCACCAGTTCAAACTGGACGTGGAGTTCATCTTATGTTAGTGGGCAATGGACGTGGTCTTATTCATTCGTAGGAGCATATGGTGGATCTTACGGCGATCGCTTCTTTAGTATTACACCGCTAGGATGCACTGGAAATAACGCGCGTTTATTAGATCTAGCGCAAAACGGTTCAATTACGATTTCGAATATAGATTGCTATGGGCTTTTTTAATATGAAGAACGTATCGCGTGGTGTAACATTGATCGAGCTTATTGTGGTATTAACCATAATGAGTATACTCGCAGTAGTTGCATTGCCATCATATCAACAATATTTAATCGAAGCTAGACGCAGTGATGCTATCAATGCCATACGCTCTAATCAAATGGTTGTAGAAAAATATATGCAGCAAAATAATGCAACACCAACGTCTGGACAAGTAACTTTAAAAACAGTGTCAGATAGTGGCTTTTACAACATGACTTACACACAAGTAAGCAGTAGCACATATCAAATAGTTGCGACAGCTGTATCGACAACTTCTCAAAATAATGACACCGGCTGCACTGTGATTACGCTTGTGAGTCAAATGGATACGATTTATCCGACTTATTGCCATTAGCTCTATTTCTTAAAACTAAGCAATACCAGCAAAACCGCACCCACACATATTGCAATATCTGCAACATTAAATGTATACCAGTGCCAATTGCCAATATAAAAATCTATGTAATCTATTACGTATCCAACTCTAATCCTATCAATTAGATTGCCCCATGCACCGCCTAAAATAAGACTTAAGGCTAGGGTTTCTAATTTATGCTTTTTGCCAAGTTTTTTGCCCCATAATAAAATTACGGCGCTGGTGATAATAGCTACGGCAATAAAAGCCCAGCGTTGCCAACCACCAGCACTCTCCAAGACTCCAAACGCAGCACCTTTATTGTACGCCAAGTGTAAATTTAAA
>DATIHV010000052.1:0-2386 GCA_035480295.1 Gammaproteobacteria bacterium | reverse complement strand
TCGGTAGCATTTTTATTCTTAAGCACTGTTTGCGTAAAATTTGTAAACGCCTGTTGCAGGTTATAGTCAAGTTTGTTAAATTTGTCCTGCACTTCTTGTTGTAGTACTAATGAATCACCAGACATGCCATGCTCCAAATTTAGAATTCGAGCCATTATTAATGTATGACCAAAACATAATTATTAAGTTCAGTCCTGTATGCACACACAAGGGTTTGATTGCATATACAAAAACGTGTTACAAATTTACCCTGTAAACTTCAATGATATTTGGGATCTGCTGGATCTTGGTTAATACTCTACTTAAGCTGTCTATGCCAGGCACCTCCAGCTTTAGCCTAAATTGGGCTTTATTTGCTTCCTTATCAGTCATAGATTCTATACTTATAATATCTACTTCCTCAGCAGACACTATAGATGAAATGTCGCGCACTAGACCACGTCGGTTATACGCAATAATTTCAATATCCACGGAATAATTATTCTTGATATTAGTGCCCCACTCTACTGGCACTAAACGTGCTTTTTTGTCATCACTAATTTGTAGTACGTTTATGCAATCTTGGCGGTGAATAGCTACGCCTTCACCTAATGTTATATACCCGATCACTTCATCACCAGGCACTGGTTTACAACATTGCGCCATATGTGTAACCAGATTATCAATACCTGCCACCATAATTTCACCAGCACTGCTTTTTGGCTTAGTTGGTGCGTGATGCATTTGGATCCCGGGTTTAGTTACCACTGGCTCCATAATTTGCGGCGGATGTTTCAAACGTTGGATCGCGCCCAGTACTTGTGAAATCTTTATGTCACCATTGCCTATACCAGCAAGTAAATCTTCTTCATTATTATTGCTATTTGGTACATGATGCGCCAATTCTTTGATGCTTAAATGATCTAAACCCAAACGCTTTAACTCATGCATTAAGCTATCACGCCCATCATGAATATTCTGCTGACGGTTTTGTTGCTTAAACCATTGCTGGATTTTAGCTTTGGCCTTAGAAGTTACAATATATTTTAAATGCGGATTTAACCAATCGCGACTAGGACCGCCTTCTTTAGCAGTTAATATCTCAACTTGCGCACCATTGGTTAATGGCTGGTTTAACTGGATCATTTTGCCGTTCACTTTTGCTCCGCGGCAGCGATCGCCTACTGATGAATGAATATGATATGCAAAGTCAATTGCGGTCGCACCGTTGGGCAAATCTATTACATCGCCTTGTGGTGTAAACACATAAACTCTATCAGCAAAGAATTCGGCACGTAGCGATTCGACTGCATCGCCATCAAGCACCAATTCATCTTGCCAATTCAGAATTTGCCGTAACTGATTAAGTTTCTTTTCGTAATATGGTTCGTGCTGACTGCCTTCTTTGTAGCGCCAATGTGCAGCAACACCTAGCTGGGCTTGTTCATGCATTTGCTGCGTGCGAATTTGTACTTCTAAAGTCTTACCCTGTGGGCCAATTACTGCCGTGTGTAAAGATTTGTAGCCATTGGTTTTGGGGTTGGCGATATAATCATCAAATTCTTTGGGTATATGTTGCCATAATGTGTGCACCACACCAAGTGCTGCATAACAATCCGCTACCGTTGGCACTACAATGCGTAGCGCCCGCACGTCATAAATTTCATTATATCCCACCATCTTGCGCTGCATTTTGCGCCAAATGCTGTAGATATGTTTAACGCGACCGTATATTTCTGATTGGATGTTTTGTTGTGCCAATGAATTTGTGAGTTGCTCTTTGACATTTTCAATGTATTTTTCGCGATCAACGCGCCGCTCGTCTAATAGCTGTGCAATGTTTTTATAAATATCAGCGTTTAAAAACCTAAACGCATAATCTTCTAATTCCCATTTGATTTGCCCAATGCCTAGACGGTTAGCTAAAGGTGCATAAATTTCTCTGGCTTCCAAGGCGAGCTGTTGTTTAATCCGATCATCGGCAGTAACCGCCAAACGCATCGCACACATATGCTCTGCCAATTTAATTAATACGACACGTACATCCTCTACCACGGCCAATAGCATTTTGCGCAGGTTATGCAAATTTTCGTGCGCAACATCTTCTTTATTAATTTTCAGTGGATTGCGCGCGTGCACCAAATCCATTTCCTGTACACCTTGTACAAGCTTAAGAATTTCCGCTCCTAATACGGTTTTGATTTGCTCGGCAGTGATGTTACCGTCGCTAAATGCGCGATAAATTACGCCAGCTGCTAACGATGCAGTGTCTAGGCCAAGTTCATCAAGGATTGCAGCGGTTAACAAACCATTTTGCAGGGAAGGAGATGTTTGCACTAATTCACATGCGTTGCGCATGATTGTTTCATCACGCTCGCTGCGTTTAGCAGCAATATGCGCTATCCAT
>DATIHV010000051.1:0-1933 GCA_035480295.1 Gammaproteobacteria bacterium | reverse complement strand
ACTGTTCGGGATTCATTTCACCTAAACCTTTGTAACGCTGGATCATTTGTCCTTTCTTGGCTTCGCTCATTAGCCATTCTAAGGCTTCTTTAAACTCTGTTACCGGTTGTTTACGATCGCCTCTGGTGATATACGCACCCGCTTCCAATAATCCGTTTAAGGTTTGACCTAGCTCAACCAAGCCTCTATATTCAGAAGTTGCAAAGAAATCAACGCTAAACGCGTAGGAAGATTCCACGCCATGCGCAAAGATTGTCACTACCGGCAAGAATACATCGCGTTCTTTATGCGCTTCCAGGTTAATTTTGTAAACTACACCCTCAGCTTGATGCTTACTGTCCACAATTTGCTGCAGCACAGCAACCCATTGTTGCATCGTAGACTCATTATGCAAATGATCTATATTGATTGGCTGCGCAAAAATCAACGATTCTAAAATTGCCTGCGGATAGCGGCGAGATAGGCGCTGGATCGTAGACATTTCAAGACGATACTGATCGATGATCCGCGCTAGCTTCGTGCCAGAAATGGCTGGAGCTTGCGGATTTACATGCAAATTGGCACCTTCTAAGGCAATTTGCGTTAAGTAATCCTCTAATGACTTATCATCTTTTGCGTAGCTTACTTGCTTACCTTTTTGAATTCTGTATAACGGTGGTTGCGCAATATAAACATAACCACGTTCAATCAATTCAGGCATTTGGCGGTAAAAAAACGTTAACAATAGGGTTCGAATATGCGATCCGTCAACGTCAGCGTCGGTCATGATCACGATCATATGATAGCGAACCTTGCTAGGATCATATTCATCACGGCCAACACCAGTACCAAGCGCAGTTATAAGTGTACCAACCTCTGCACTTTGCAACATTTTGTCAAAACGAGCCTTTTCTACGTTTAAAATCTTACCTTTTAACGGTAAAATCGCTTGCGTACGCCGATCACGCGCTTGTTTTGCTGAACCACCCGCAGAATCACCCTCAACCAAATACAATTCTGAAAATGCCGGATCTTTTTCCTGACAATCGGCTAGCTTGCCTGGCAAACCAGCAATGTCGAGTGCGCTTTTACGCCTGGTCATTTCTCGCGCTTTACGCGCTGCTTCGCGCGCACGCGCTGCATCAACAATTTTTGCAGCAATTGCTTTCGCACTAGCAGGTTTTTCTAATAAATAAGCTTGCAGTTTTTCAGCAACTACAGATTCTACAACTGGTTTTACATCCGAAGATACCAATTTATCTTTAGTTTGTGAGGAAAACTTTGGATCTTGCACTTTAACCGATAAAACTGCGGTTAAACCTTCGCGCGCATCGTCACCACTAATCGTAACCTTGGATTTTTTCGCTAATCCTTCTTTTTCTATATATGCGTTTAAACTTCTAGTTAATGCGCCTCTAAAGCCTGCTAAATGCGTACCGCCATCACGTTGCGGAATATTATTGGTATAACAGAACATATTTTCTGTATAACCATCGTTCCATTGCATAGCTAATTCCACAACAATGTTGTTTTGCTCAGCCACAAAATAGAAAATATCTTCATTAATAAGAACCTTGTTCTTATTTAAGTGTTTTGCGAATTCACGCAAGCCACCTTCGTATTGAAACACGTCTTCTTTGCCGCCAGAACGTTCATCATATAGAGTTATGCGCACACCGGAGTTTAAAAATGACAGCTCACGCAAACGCTTTGCTAATATGTCATAGCTAAATGACGTTTGTGTAAAGATAGTTGCACATGGTTTGAAGGTAATTTCCGTACCACGACCCTCGGTTTTGCCAGTTTCCGCTAATGGAGCCACTGGATCGCCCAATTTGTAGTCTTGTTCGTATATTTTTCCATCGCGACGGATACTAAGATGCAGTTTTTCGGATAAAGCATTAACTACAGAGATACCTACGCCATGCAAACCACCTGAAACCTTATATGAATT
>DATIHV010000050.1:0-3688 GCA_035480295.1 Gammaproteobacteria bacterium | reverse complement strand
AAAAGAGACAATGCAAACCCCATAGCCACTAGCGGCGTAAGCAATACAATAGGTAATGCATAAACAAGCCAATGTGTCAGTATTTTAGCACCCAACAATAAACTAAATGAATGCGAACTTAATAGCATTGCATCAAAGGCTCCAGACTTAAAATCTGTGCGTAATAATGTTTCTTGTGCTAATAATGTGGAGATCAAAGCTCCAACCCAAATTATAACTGGGGCAAACCGCGCACTATCATGCGACCAGGTGCCAAGCGCAATTGGAAATAAGCTTGTAAAAATCACGTAAAATAAAATAACTGCTAGCCATTCACTTTTTCGCGCCATGTGGATCGCAAATTCTCTTCGCATCACTGCGATATATACGTGCATCATTGGCAGCTATCCAATTGTAATTGCAATGTAGTGTATGGCGTAAGATCAAAGGATTGATGCGATGCAACCACAATGCTGCCACCCAAACTTAAATGTTGTATACATAATTTTAACAATAACTTTGTTGCGGCGTGATCTAAATTGGCCAATGGTTCATCTAACAGCCATAGTTTTGCTTTGGTTAAAAACAAACATGCCAGACTGACCTTTTGGGCCTGGCCTGCGGATAGTTCACCATGTATAGTATTTTTTTTATGTATTAGATCAAAATATTCTAATGCTTGCATTGCAAGATCATGCGCCATACAGTTGGGATCCTGTGAAAGCGCCTGAATAAAACTGAGATTTTGCCAAACTGTTAAATCCTGGTGCAAACCAGATTTGTGCCCAATGTAGCATGTGTTGGTTAGCTCAAGCTTAATTTGTCCAGCAGCTGGTTTTAACAAACCGGCAATAGTTCTTAACAGGGTAGTTTTTCCCACACCATTTTGACCAGTAATTTGCAGGGCTTGTTGTGCGTCTAAGTTAAACGTTACATTGCTAAAAAGAACCGTTTCATTTCTTGTGCATGATAAGTTTTTTACTTTTAGCATGTATTTTTATCTCTACTGTTTTCTTTGACTCTAACATATAGTTGCTGATCATTGAATGCATTTTTTTGTAACAACAGGTCGAGAATGAAATATAGTTGCCCAGATGACTTATTGCTGTAAAGCTAGCTTATATCGTACAATGTACCATTGTTAATAAAGGAGTGAGATGCGTGGCTGAGTTTTTTATTCAATACGGGCTTTTTGCAGCCAAAATTGTTACCTTTGTCGCCGTAGCTGTAGTTGGCATTGGCTTTATCATTAGCATGGCAGCCAGCAAAGCCGGACGCAGTCGTGAGTCGTTAGAAATAGAAAATATCAACGATAAGCTTGACGATTATAAGTCCACGATAGAAGCCGCCGTACTAACTAAGGACGAATATAAAGCCATAGTCAAAAAGCAAAAGAAGGAAGACAAAAAAGAACTTAAAGAGCGCAAAGCGCGTCTTAAACTCGGCGAAGAAGATCCATACAAACCACGTTTGTTTATCGTCAAATTTGAAGGCGATATGCATGCCAGCGAAGTAGAAAATCTACGCGAGGCCGTCACCACAATCCTAAGCATTGCTAAAGAAATGGACGAAGTGTTAGTGCTAGTCGAAAGCCCTGGCGGAATTGTACATAGTTATGGCTTAGCCGCGTCGCAACTCGTACGCATTAAACAAAAGAACATCAAATTAACCATATCAGTAGATTTGATTGCCGCAAGCGGTGGCTACATGATGGCGTGCGTGGCAGATCGCATTATTGCTGCGCCATTTGCAGTACTTGGATCTGTAGGTGTATTGGCAGAAATACCTAACTTTTATGGGTTGTTAAAAAAGCATGACATAGATATCGAGCACCACACCGCGGGTGAATATAAAACCACTCTTACCATGTTAGCAAAGAATACCGAAAAGGGCCGTGAAAAGTTTCAAGAAGAACTACAAGACATTCATACTTTGTTTAAACAATTTGTAAGCACAAATAGACCACAACTCGACATGAGCAAAATTGCAACCGGAGAAGCATGGTACGGTGAAAAAGCCTTAGAGCTTGGCCTAGTTGATGCAATCCAAACTAGCGATGATTACATAGTGGAAAAAGCGGCGAATTCAGACGTATATGAAGTAAGCATCCAAGTGCATGAAACTCTGAAACACAAATTAAGTAACCTGCTCTACAAATCAGCCAGCACCGCCTTTGAGCGCGCTTGGTACCGCTTAAGCCACAAGTTTAATTTCATCACCTAACAGTGAGTAACAATTATGCATAGAGATTTATCTAAATACAAAATCTGCGGCAAATATAGCATCGTACAATTTATGGTAACGATCGGCGTTGTGGCACTCGTAGCGACTCTGTTGTTGAGGACGATGTTGTAAGTGCTATAAAGCTATGACGATTTTAGTGTTTTTAGAACTTCAGTAAAACCGTCAGAGCAAGGCGTAAACTTTGTGAGCGAGCGGAGTTTACATAGTAGTAAATGAGCATCGCGAACAAAGGTTACAACGCAGCTATGACGGTTTTAATGAAGTTCTGCTCCGGTGGCACAGTGGATAGCGCAGTCCCCTCCTAAGGGACAGGTCAGAGGTTCAAATCCTCTCCGGGGCACCATTTTTACAACTACGCTCCATCGTAACGTGAGCGCATATATGTACCTAATGCACGCAGCTCGTCATCAGGATCGTCCGAATCATAATCGAAGCTAGAAGCGTTTTGTTTCTGATCTATAGTTGCAACGGCAATAACTGCTGAATTCTTCTTTCCTTTTACAGTACGAAATTCGGCTTCAGCACGGTGGATCATAGGCTTTACCTGTGTACTTGATGCTTTCGTAGAGCTTGCTACAGCTGTTTCTGCTTGCTGCTTAGTAGCTTGTGCATTTTCTTGTGCAGCAAATCTATTCTCAATAACAGCGATTTCTGCTTCAACACGCAACCAATCTGACCAAGTACTTATATAAAACACTACACCATTCTTAAGTTGTAAATCAGCAACACAAGCATTAATCTTTTTTATTTTTGGTGCTTTGTATCCATAGTCAAATGCGTTGATGAACAAATTTCTAGCTAAGCGGTCACTCTTCAATTTAAACCTGCGCTCGAACCATTTAAAAAAAGTATTCGGCGGCATGGTAGACTCAGTAATGACTCCAATTTCTACTCCCATTTGGAACAGTCCTGCAAGTATTTTAGATGACACGGCATTATTAGCCAACCACGTGGCATCATCTTTTTCAAACGAATCTAAAACTTGCTCAAAGTCAACAATTACAATCTTTCTAGGCATGTATTTATTCCATATTAATGATTTGCATGATTTTCGATAATATTAATCATCTTATCATTAAATGCAAGCCACTGTATAACATACCAGGTTTTATGCATCAGTGTAATTGCAAAGCAACTTTTTTGTATTTTGCATGTCTGAAAAGATAACTTAAGGCAGGAGTAATATAATGGGCAATGCAAGAGATCGCCGCAGCGCACAAAAACCAGTTGCAAGTGAACAACGCAAGGGTCAACGACGTAAGGGTACCACAGTGGTTGGAGCTCCAGTGCGTCGCGATCAAGATTGGGATGACATTGATCAAGAATTAAAGAAATAGGATTTGAGGCTAATCGCTAAACAACTCACCTTCATCCAGACCTTCTTGCTTGATCATATCTTTAAGACGCTTTAAGGCTTCCATTTGAATTTGACGGACCTTTTCACGGGTGATGCCGAGATTTTCAC
>DATIHV010000049.1:0-1526 GCA_035480295.1 Gammaproteobacteria bacterium | reverse complement strand
GCATGGGATAAGTTTCAGATACCAAAACCATTTGCAAAATGTGCCTTTGTGTTTAGTGATCCAATAACAATTAATAATGATGCTGAAGTATCCGATGAGTGTCAGCGTTTAGAAGTGCTGTTACACAATTTGGAAGAGCAGGCAATACAAGTTGCTAAAAGTTAAGCTATATCTAAATTATATTTTGCCAATAATTTGCGCAGTGTATTACGGCTTAAACCGAGCCAACTGGCAGCTTTAGATTGATTTTGTTTGGCATGTTGCATTACAGATTCTAGCAATGGTTTTTCGATTTGTGCTAATACCAAATCATATAAATTATTTGCTTGCATTCCATCTAAAGCCGCAAAATATTGTTGCATCGCATGGCGAACTGCGACGTTTAACGGTGTACCAGATTCAGAATCTTTCATTTTGCTGCCTTATTGAGAGCTTGCGTTAACCTCTGCAAAGAAATCCTTAATAGCACGACGCTGTTCTACAGCGGTTTCTATACGGTTAAAATGATCGCGAAATTTACCACCATTAGGTTGGCCTTTGCTGTACCAAGATACATGCTTGCGTGCCATTAGCACACCGATGTATTCATCGTAAAATTCATATAAATTTTCTAAATGTTGCGATAGAATTTGTTCGATCTCTGCTAGCTCTGGTTCTGGTGCAATAGTACCGTGTTCTAGATAATGATTTATCTCACGGAAGATCCACGGTCTACCTTGTGCAGCACGGCCGATCATAATTGCATCAGCCCCGGTTTGCTCTAAAACATATTTAGCTTTTTGTGGAGTGTCGATATCGCCATTAGCAATAATTGGGATTGAAACACTTTGTTTGATTTTGGCAATAGTTTCATATTCTGCTTCGCCTTTGAAGAAACAATTACGCGTGCGGCCATGTACAGATAATGCTTGGATACCGCTGGCTTCTGCAATTTGTGCAATGGTTGGACCATTGCGCATCTCTGGACTCCAGCCAGTGCGAATTTTTAAAGTTACTGGAATTTTCACTGCTTTAACAGTTGCTTCTAAGATTGCCGCAACTAACGGTTCGTCGCGTAATAACGATGAACCAGACATCATTTTACAAACCTTTTTGGCTGGGCAGCCCATATTGATATCAATAATTTCTGCGCCCATGGCTTCGTTAATACGTGCAGCTTCCGCCATCATTGCTGGATCATAACCAACGATTTGTACAGAGCGTGGTGCAGTTTCACCATCGTGTCTGGCACGACGTAAGGTTTTAGCACTGCCGCGAATTAAAGATGTCGAGCCAACCATTTCTGAGACTGCCATGCCAGCACCCAAATCTTTACACATTTGGCGAAATGGACGATCGGTAACCCCAGCCATAGGGGCAAGAACCAGTTTGTTTGCTATCTTATGTGGTCCAATTTGCATGAAATTTTCAGTAAGTATGTTAACGGACGGCTAGTATACCACTGTGAGGTGGCGCGGCCAAGCTGCTGGATCCCGGCTACAAAGCATGCTTTGAATGCTTAGGCCGGGATGACGTGAAGGGAAAAC
>DATIHV010000048.1:0-2189 GCA_035480295.1 Gammaproteobacteria bacterium | reverse complement strand
TCCTATGCTAACAAAGTTTGTTCGCTGCTTAACCGATCTAACTCTTCGTAAATCCATTTGTCCGAACTGGGATCGGTGCTTGCATGCTCCTGTGCGCACATCTGCATAAAATGTGCGTGCGCCGCGCGTAATTCCGGCACCATCAGATCGTAAAAGTAAGTTACACGCAACGTATCGCGTGCACCATATATTTCAACGTTAATGCTGTTATTTACTGCAAAAAAGTTTGCCTCGAGTTCAAAAGTACATTTTGCATCGAAATCGGCAAAGATTACATGTCTGCCAAACGCGTCTTTATGCACAATGCGCAAATTATTCGGCACAGCTTCTGCACCAAACCAATCCCATAATAAACTTAACAATTGCGGGGTTAAATCAATCAACGCACCATTGCTATTACTTTCCTGATTTGCAGCATGCGTAATCCTACAGTGATAAATTTCGCCGATCTGCTTTTTGACTATTGATTGCTGCAAGTGCGTAAAGTCAGGCTCAAATCGTGCTGGATATGCCGCATATAAAACACAAGCGTTTTTTGCAGCGATCTGCTGTAATTCTTCAAGATGGGCCAATTTATTTACCCATAAAGGTGCAATGACTAGTGCGTGTTTTTCATTTACTAATGCGTAACGCGCTACAGAGTATTTATGATCATTCCCAACACAAATAATCACCGCGTCATATGACGCAATTGGAACTTCTTGAATTGAATTAACTAGCGAAACACAAGCATCTCCTAAGATACCTTGCCATTGCAATCCTTGCTCATTCAATCCTACCACTAATGTGCGCATCGCTATCCTTGTAACAACTTCTTAATCAAATCATGTACATGTTTATCGATCAAAAACGGCGTTTGCAACCATGGATCATCAATATGATCCCGCGCACGCCAACCAATGATGTGACCTGTATAATCCGGAAATTCCTTGATGAACAAATGTTTTTGCTCATCTTCATCAGTTAATACAACCATATCTGCAGCCTGCACATCTTCCAGTGCCACGCGTTTAGGGAAACGCTGCGCACCACGCGGGGAAATGTTTTTTTCTTCTAAATAGCGTAACGTGGCTTTGGCAATGGGACCGGGGTTTAATGAATGCGCTACGTCGGACAACCCGCCGGAGTCGGCTTGCAGCTCTAAACCGTACTTTACAGAATAGTGAATAGCCAACTCCTCAGCCAAGCGGCTGCGGTAGTAATTGCCCATACATACGAAGTAGATTTTTACCATGTTAAGTTATTTAACTTGAAGCATTCCTTAATTATATCATAACGGGCTAACAGTTCTCGACAAACATTAGGTATGTAGATAAAATGCTCGATACTATTATTGTCATCCCCGCCTTGAGCGGGGATCTAGATCCCCGATAACTGCAGAGCAGTTTCGGGGATGACGAGTGTCTGATTCCCTAGGAACCTTAAATGAACAAGATCGTAGTAGCCGCTTTATACAAATTTGCCCCTTTAAACGACTTTAAAGAGCTTAAATCGCCACTTTTACACTTTTGCCTGAAACATTCCATCAAAGGCACTTTGTTGTTAGCTGCTGAAGGCATAAATGGCACTGTGGCTGGCTCAAGAAACGCCATTGATAGTTTACTAACATATTTAAAGAACGATCCACGTCTTGCCAACCTCGATCATAAAGAATCCTACTGTGAAACCCAACCTTTTTATCGCACCAGAGTAAAACTGAAAAAAGAAATCGTTACGCTTGGGGTGCCTGGTGTTGATCCAAATAAACAGGCCGGCCAATACGTAGAGCCAAAACAATGGAATGAAATAATTTCCGATCCAGACGTGATATTGGTTGATACGCGTAACGATTATGAAGTTGGCATAGGTACCTTTAAAAACGCTATCAACCCTCACACCAATACTTTCCGCGAATTTCCGCAATTTGTGCAGAACAATTTGCAAAATGCCAAAGATAAAAAAATCGCCATGTTTTGCACTGGTGGTATTCGTTGCGAAAAATCTACCTCGTATTTGTTACAGCAGGGTTTCAAAAACGTCTTCCATCTTAAAGGCGGTATATTAAAGTATTTAGAAGAAGTCTCTCCTGAAGAAAGCTTATGGGAAGGCGAATGTTTTGTATTCGATAATCGCGTTGCGGTGAATAACGAACTTGCACCAGGCGAATATGATCAATGTCATGGTTGCCGTAATCCATTATCAGTAGAAGA
>DATIHV010000047.1:0-3977 GCA_035480295.1 Gammaproteobacteria bacterium | reverse complement strand
ACTACTAGGTGAAGTTAAGTACGGAATTTGACATGGATCGAGGGAAAAGGTCAAGTGCAAGCACTACTGGATACTAATATAGTATTGTTGACCCCTAACGAAACGTGTATAATCAACTCCAATTTCCGTAAAGGGAATTTTTAATCCCGGCTACCTCAGTCGGGATTTTTTTTCTCTAGATCTTTTTTCTTAAGTGCGACTTCATTGCGCACATAAGTTGGAATAGCTTCACTCGGCGGTAAAATTTCACCGCGGCCATATTTTGCCAAAGCCAATTGCAATACTTCTTCAGCACGTGGATATAATATTGTATTGTCGAATTGCAAATCAGGATTATATTGCAACAACGTTTTAGCATACGCAGCAGCACCAGTACCAACCGATAAATAGGGTCCACCTTGTTTAAAAATTAAGCCTTCTGGTTTTTGCAGGGCATCAGCATTATTGCTATGTACTAAGCCATCATCCGCTGGTTGATAAATTCCCCAATACACTTCGTGCATACGCGCATCAATCAATGCAACTATACTGGTTTTTTTATGTACATTTGCTGCTTGTTGCGCCAATGCTTGCAACGAAGACACGGCGATGATTGGTTTACGCAGACCGATGGATAAACCCTGAATTACGCCAGCTGCTATACGCACTCCCGTAAAACTACCAGGTCCACGCCCAAAAGCTAAAGCATCAAGATCACGTGCCTCAACTCCAGCTTCTTGGCATACATCATTCACCATACCCAACAAAAGTTTGGCATGCGCTTGCGGCTCCACAATAAATCTTGCGTAGGTTTTTTTAGCAGTGCATATCGCAACTGAACATGCATCGGTTGCAGTGTCTAATGCTAAGATAATTGGTTGCATAGTTTGACCTATTTAGATCCCCGCTATCCGCTTCGCTACGCGAAGCTTCTGCGGGGATGACAACAGCATATTTGTGTAGACCACAAAAAACAACACCCGGATTTTGATGCCCGGGTGATGTTGTACTACTTTGCTGGTTTTAACCTCTGGAGAGAGACTTAAGCTACTCTACGACGACGAGATTTACGTCTTACTGTTACTTTCGCAGCAGATTTCTTAGACTTAGCAGCAGATTTTCTTTTCTTTCTACGCTTTGGTTTAGCAGGAGTTAACATTTCCATGCCTTCCATAGGAACAGCTGATTTCTTAGCTTTCTTTCTGCGTGAACGCTTCTTAGCGCCTGTTTTCTTAGCTGATTTACGTTTACCGGCTTTACGTTTGCCAGCTTTACGCTTTGCAGTCTTGCGTTTTGCTGTCTTACGTTTAGCTGTTTTACGCTTTGCTGCCTTACGACGTTTTGCTACGCCCTTCTTTGCAGCACGACGTTTTGCAACACGACGTTTCTTCTTAGCTACTTTCTTTTTCGCTGAAGATTTTCTTGCACCTTTACGTCGCTTTGCGCCAACGCGTTTCTTTGTTGCTTTCTTCGCAACAGACTTCTTCGCTCTCTTTGACTTCGCTCTTGCCATGATCAATCTCCCAAGGCTATCCAGAATTAAACCGTCAATACAAACATAGCACAATTATTATATGATTACAAAATTGCAATCAAAATTTCAAAATTTTTGGCAATTTTTTTTAAATATTTGCGGTTTTAATCTCTGATGTGCAAAAAATTGATCATGACAAGAGCAATTTTTTTTAGTTCGCACAGACCTACTACATGGTTTACAAGCCACTAATTGTAGATTTCATGCGTGCTAAAATTTCATCACAAACTTTTTGCTCACCTTGCGTACCGTCAACGAGTATTAAATGTAATCCGTCGTCCTTAGCTCGTTGCTTGTACCACGCAATTAATGGTTCAGTTTTTTCATGATAGACCGATAACCGATCGCGCACTGTGGCCTCATTATCGTCTGCGCGCTGTGTTAACTCCTCACCGGTAACATCATCTTTACCTTGCTGCTTCGGCGGATGAAAATAAATGTTATAGGTACGGCCAGATTCATTATGGATCCTACGCCCAGCCAAACGTTTAATGATTTGATCATCCGGAACTTGGATCTGCACCACGAAATCGATTGCCACTCCAGCTTCTTCAAGTGCTTCGGCCTGCACTGGGGTACGCGGGAAGCCATCCAAGATAAAACCATTGCTACAATCAGGCTCAGCGATCCTGTTTTTTACCAAAGTGATGATAGTTTCATCGGAAATAAATTTACCTGATGACACAGTGGCTTCTATAGAAGCACCGAAAGCATCGCCTTTGCGGATTGCTGCGCGCAACATGTCGCCAGTTGAAATGTGTGGAATATTCAGGGCGGAACGAATTAGCTCGGCCTGCGTGCCCTTACCGGCACCCGGTGGGCCTAATAAAATGATTTTCATTTTTTACACTTACCTCTGTAGATCCCGGGTCGCGTGATACGCGCCCGGGATGACATGAACAAATTTACCTCTGTAGATCCCGGGTCGCGTAACACGCGCCCGGGATGACATGCGCCCGGATGCGTGTTACGCAAGCCGGGGATAGCATATCAATTACGCAGAATTAGTTAAAGACC
Source organism: Gammaproteobacteria bacterium (assembly GCA_035480295.1). Lineage (GTDB taxonomy): Bacteria > Pseudomonadota > Gammaproteobacteria > UBA6186 > Azoamicaceae > JAGVLG01. Next base: position 1,447 of record DATIHV010000047.1, on the reverse strand, counting down.
TAGCCATGTTATCTATACTGGCAGCACCGGCTTTCACCTGCTCTATGCTTTTATAGACTTGATGTGCGGTAAGCCCTAAGGCTTCGAGTAGCTGATCGGAAATTCCAGTAGCAGTACCGTCGCCAATACCGTCGGCGCGTAGCAATTGATTAGTAAGTTGGATTATCCGAACATAATCAACGTACTTACCTTTATATGTTAAAGAATGATGCTCTCTAGTAATTACACATATTGATTCTGGCATTTGCCATGAACGCAGTAACCATTCGCCTAGCTGCGCGTGTCCATTACGTATCACAGTAAAAGCATGCCCCATGCCGAGCACCCGCTGCTCTAATACCGAAATCGAGACTTTGGGATTTAACGCAATCCATTTCTTTAATAGACCATATTCTGGTGGGTACATTTGGCTAAATAATAACAAGCCAAAGTTATGAAACAGTCCAGCCATGTAGCTAATAGCAGGATCTAGTTCCAGTCTTTCCGCAACTAATTCGGTAATACGTTCGGCGTAAGATGCCGCATAGAAAGCATGCCGCCAAAAATCTTCTAAGCCACTGATGCGCTGTAGATTAAATGCCCGTCCAGCCGCCACCCCCAACGCAATATGACTGACCATGTCAAAGCCTAAGATATGATCAACGACATGCTGCACGTCATCCATTTCTTGTTCAGCCATTTCGGCCCTGAATTTTTCTTGAATAAAAGGCAACTGGGTATAAAACATTACTTGCTGTTGCATGGTGGAATCTTGAGATATCAGTTCTACTAATTCTCTGGTGGAATGTTCATTGCTGATCGATAGCTGTAATATTTGTAACGCAACTGGGGGTAATGCCGGGAAAGATAAGTCTGCAAAATTATCGGTAGGTTTATCAAGCGCAGCGCTATTATCTATGCTGCGCTCTGTAGTGGTTGCCAAAACTTTGGCGCGTTTCTTCAATAATAACTGCTTAAGTCTGGCGATTGGCATGTTCCCTATCCTGTATTACGCATCCCCGCGGCAATGCCTACAATGGTGCTCAGAAGCGCTTTAATCAACTCACTGTTCGCTGCTTCTCCCTGCTCTCTTACTCTATATAACAATTCGACTTGCAGCAAATGTAAAGGTAATAAATAAGGGAATCGCAGGTGGATTGACCTATCTAAAACATGATTTTGAGTTAGTAGTTGATCGGTACCCAGCACTGTTAATAAGGTTTTAGTATCTGCCACAAATTGTTGTCGCAATGCCGCCCCAAACGCAGCCAGTTGGCGAGGCACTAAGCGCTGCTCATAATGCTCAGCAATGTTAACATCGACTTTTGCAAAAACCATTTCACACATACTCAGAATGGTTTGAAAAAATGGCCAATGTTGCTGCATGTTAATCACTGCATCTTTTTGACCATTATCAATGGCGTAACGTAAAGCAGCGCCCACGCCTAACCACGATGGCAATAGCAAG
>DATIHV010000046.1:0-7027 GCA_035480295.1 Gammaproteobacteria bacterium | reverse complement strand
TTGGGAGATGCGGAACTTGATTAACTCGTGCTAGGCAATACCAATGCATGAAGTCTAATGTAATGCCATTTCCAGGATTTTCATATTCCTTGCATAAAACGCAGCATCCCGGTTATCCCATGTGCCGATTTTAACCGTATACCCAATTACTGCAATGGCCCGATTTAATAACAGTAACGGCATGACATCTGAAAAAATTGGGACCTTGCGTACGCTGGCATATCCTGCCAAGAACGCTTCTTTGAGGCCTTTGTCAGATCCCCATTCGCCCACTTCTAACAAGCATAAATCATCCTCAGCAAAACCTGCACGGGCCGAGGCCCAGTCGATGATTCCGCTAACGTGACCGTTATGCGCCAGAATATTTCCTGGTCTATAATCTCGATGAATAATGCATGGACCATCAACTGTCAATAACTTATCTTTATTGCGTTCATAAAATGTACGACATGATTGCAAAATTGTTGAGGGTAAGTGTCCTTCACATTCCGCAAAACTTTCTTCAAATTTAGCAGCAAAATACTTGCGAGGATCATCTTCATTACTGGATGGATCTATCAAATCGCCAAAATCAGCAGTGCGGGTTGAGTGGATTTTAGCTAATAAAGCACCGATTTCGAAGTTTAGGGCTGGATTGAGGTGTTCCTTGGTTAAAACGTCACCAGGTAAACACTCCATTAATGTTGCAGCATGCACACCTGGCTTTGGAGCTATGAGCTGGATGATCTTAGCTATAGGCAATTTATCAGCAAAATATTTTAGAAAATATACTTCTCTTTCATAATGATGGGGTTTATCACATATTTTTAAAATCAGCTCTTTGCCATCAGACGTAACAATCTTGTAAACAATGGCAACTATGGAATCCTCATGCGCAACCAGTTCGAACTTAGCATCTTGCAGGTTCAGGAGTTGCTTATAAGTAGAGATCAAATCTGTCATGCTTGCGGCTATCCATTTTTCAGTGCTGCAATAGTATTGTAATCCATTCTTAGCTGATTATACAGCGGCTATCTCCGTAGCTACCTCTGGGTGGCACGGGTGTTTGTGCTTCTTCGAGGTCAACGTCATCATCGTCTGATTCAGCCGGTTGAACCCGCGTATTAGTAAAAAGCATAGTGCGTTGCTGTGGCATTGCAGTAGCAGTTTGCATAATTGGTCCATGTCCGCTCATTCTTTGACGTACAAGATCAGGTTCTAGAGCTGAAATGTGAGTGGTCGTATATTCATCAGCAGCAGTAGGTATATTTTGTTGCTTGAAGTCGCGTTGTGCGCTTGTATAGTATTCCACTCTGGGTTTAATTTCATGTTTAATAAATACCACTGCTAGATCCGGGAATTCAGCGCGTAATTGATTTATTAATTTATTCATACAATCGGCGCTTTCCGCATCCACCCCTGAAGTCATTTCATCAATCCATAGCAGTTGTGGTGCAGTATCGCGGGTGATAGTTTTTAAATAGCCGCGTAAAAAGCTAAAGCGCTTTTTAAGGCCAGGACTTAAATCATTGCCTTCCCAGTTTTTGGTCTCAGCAAGTCTATTTATTTCCTTTTCTAAGCCTATGATGCGCATCAAGCGGTGAACTCTTGTTTCTAGCTCGCTGCCGGCAAAGTTATCTGGCACGGCTTCCGGGTAAAAAATATTTTCCAGCAAGGATCCATACACAAATAACTGCTCTTGAGGGAAAATATATATTTGCGTCTTATCGCATGCGAACTGTACTGTGCCTCTTGCGAAAGGCCAGTTACCAAAAACTGCATCGCCTAGGGTGGTTTTACCAGCACCAGAAGGACCGACTACACGCTTAAAATCGCCTTTGTTGATCATTAAGTCATGCCCGTAAAAAGTAAAGATGCTTTGTAAGTCTGTTAATGTCGCACGTACGTTATTAACTACCGTTGAGTTGAATTTGCGCGTTGGTATAGCCACGGTGAAATCATTTAACTTTAGGATTACATCATCTTCCAGCTGGCAATTGTATTCAGTGGTTAAAGGAGAAATCTCCTTAAACTCATTTAATTCGGCAAAAAAGCTTGTCATGTCTTGTAGCTTTTTCAAGCCAAGGGAAGCTTTAGAGGCGTGCTCTGTTAAAGAATAAATAATTGCGAGTAGATACGTAGCAAAATAGGTAATTGTGATGCTAAATATATCGAGTGACGCTGTGCCTGCAGTTTCGGGATATAGCGAGCCAACCACAATGCGTAAAACGTTCATTAAGGACACAGTCATGATGCGATGCAGTGCAACAGCAAGTCCTAGGTATGTTGCAAATTTCTTCGCTGAAACCTGTTTCTTTTGGATATAGCCATTGATGACCGCTGCCTCGGTCAACTGATATTCGCCCGAAGCTATAGCACGCGCATGCCTAAAACCGGCGCCTAGACGCGAACGAGCTTTAGATCCTTGCTCTTCCATGTCGTTTAGATGCTTGATGAAGCGGTCAGCCAAAAGCTTTTGTACAAAACATGCGGCTACGGTTGCACCCGTGGCTATATATAAGACCGAGCGGGCATTTTCGGGCAAGCTTTTATTCGCAGCAGTCCAGAAGAATACCATCGGGATGATATTACTTATATTACCGGCAATTTCTATGGAATTTGACGCATAATCGACATATTGGCTCATGCTTTCAATGCTTTCGCGCAAATCGTCGTTAGCCAGAGTGGTGATTAAAGCGATATTTTTGGACAGCTCATCATTAACTCCTGGATTGCCACCATACAAGGTCTCAACGAGTCCCGACTCAACTTCACCTTTGATTTTCGCTTGTAGATGTAGGTATAACATGGTCTGCAGCCCGTCAATAACCATAGGCACAAGCACTGCTGGCAACGTCGTCATAGTTGACGCTTCAGTATCAGGATCATTTTGTGGCATGATGGCAACAAAGACTGCTGCTTGCATACCAATGTTTGCGAGCAGAGCCTTGCTGGCATATCTGCGGTTTTCAGGCTTGCGTAAGAATAACCGCATCATGTTTTTAAAATTCATTATAATAGGCATAACTACACCGACTATGTTATAAAGTTGTTTTTTGCAAGGCATCATACTATGTGGGCTTAAGGCCGTCAACGTAAAAGCGCATATATATGTTGTTTTTAAATTGTTTTTAAGAGGTTTACATTAATTTTTACATATGAACATACAGCAATTTTTAAGTGACTATAGCGCTGCCAGAAAATTAAACGGGACTATCATTGTGGCCGAAGGTGACAAGATAGTTGCAGAGCAGAACCTTGGTTTTGCAGATCTTAAATCGGGATCAGAATGTTCGCGTGATACGCAGTATCAAATAGGCTCAGTGACCAAGCAATTTACTGCTGCGGCTGTATTACAAGCGTTTTATGATTTGGCACTTAGTTCTGGCACAAGACCAGCCGACAATACTGGATTGATTTCAGCTGTAAAAAAATCTTTACAACAACCGATTGCGTATTTTCTCCCAGAAAATTCGGCATGGTGGTCTGGTAAAATGCCTAATTGGGCGAAAGAAGTAACTGTACATCAATTGCTGCAGCATTCATCTGGCATCCAGAGCTATACTTCATTCCCTGAATATAAGGAAACGTTTTTTAGTTCCCCGCCCGGTCAAGTCGAGCTAATAGCCTTGTTCAAGGATAGAGAACTTGAATTTAAGCCCGGAACCATGTTTTCGTATTGTAATTCAGGTTATATTTTGCTTGGTGCAATAGTGTCCGAAGTCGCTAAATGCTCATTTGCTGAATATCTAGAACGGCATGTTTTTCAACCGCTAAATTTGCGCGACACCGCATTTCCCGAAAATGGAACCGTCAAAGAATTAAAGCGTGAAGCCAGGTATGGCAAATTAGCGTACGGTTACGAGTTTAATGTCGCGGAAGAAAATCCAGAGCCATATGAAATAAAAAGATACTTACCTATGCAAGTACCTGGTCCTGCAGGTGCCATGATTTCGAATGCGCCAGATCTGTTGGCTTGGAATAATGCATTGTTTGGCGGAAAAGTCATGCCAAGCTTTCTGCTGGATATTATGCTGAGTTCCGCGATTTCACTCGGGGTGGAAGGTAGTTCTTATGCTTATGGTATTGAGATAAGAGAAACCGCAAAGCTTGGAAAGTTCTACTTACATAGCGGTGGAATTGATGGTTATAAATCAATTCTTGTGCATATTCCAAAATTGGACATGTCCATCATCTGCTTAACGAATTTAGTTGGTGGTGGCAAAGAGCTTTTGGATGAATTAGACAAGCTCAATGCTAGTTTGCCCCACACTTTAAGTGATCAAGAGAAAACTATGCAATTGCAAGCAGCTTTGAATAGCAAGTTTCCGTTTTTAGAGCACAATAAGGATAGGTTTAATGCAACGGCATTTGCTGATGAGCTTATTAAACAGTTAAACCAGGAGTAAATCAAATATGACAGGACCAGATCCAGAAATTATTTATCCAATGCAAAATTACGATAAATTAGTATTTTTAAAAAATTTTGTTAAAGCCAGTAATATTTTTGTCGGTGACTATACTTATTTTGACGACGGTAGATATGGCGTCGATAAATTTGAAGAATACAATGTTTTATATAACTATAATTTTTCTAAAGTAAAACTCATCATTGGCAAATTCTGCGCCATTGCTGCAGAAGTTAAATTTATTATGACGGGTGATCATAAACTTGATGCCATAAGCACGTATCCGTTTCCTATTTTCCAGAATGGATGGGAGCATGTGTACGACGTTAGGGATCTACCAGTAAAAGGTGACATTGTTATTGGAAACGATGTCTGGATGGGATATGACAGTTTAATACGCAATGGTGTAACCGTCGGCGATGGTGCGATTATTGCTGCCAGGGCCGTTGTTGTAAAAGATGTGCCGCCGTATGCAATAGTTGCCGGTAATCCAGCCACGATTGTAAAAATGCGCTTTGATGACGAAACCATTGAGAGGCTGCTACATATAGCTTGGTGGAATTGGGACATTAAGAAAATCGATAAGTACTTATCGGTAATTTGTAGTTTGGATGTCGATAAATTAGAAAAGGCCGTTGTAGAACATACTTGAAGGTATTATGATCGCAAATCACTTATGTAACTACTTTAAAGACCTCGAAGACAAAGCGATCTTCGCGAGTGTGCTTGGTACAGATGATGTACAGGCAGTAGAGAGCGAAATATTGCAACTTGTTAAAAAACAGTTTAAGCAAGACATCAAGAAGGTACTTTTTCTAATTGGTAGCATCGGTGTGGTATTTGGATTTGAACTTGCGGATGGAAACAAGATAGTTTTAAAGATCTTTAGTCAGAAAATCACAAAGCAATACTTGGATGAGATGCATCATGTTTTGCAGGTGTTACATGCAGAACAATTTCCAGCCCCAGATGCCTTAAGTGATATTTTTCCGATTTTCGATACATATGCATGTTTTTATAACTATATTTCTGGCGAACATCCTGATGCACATAGGCCGGAGATTAGTCGGGAATTAGCAAAATATTTGGCTAAATTTGTGGTTGTAGTAGAAAAGCACGACTTAAAGCCTATGTTTAACTTTGTGCAACAAAACTCAAAGGATAGCTTTTGGGCTGAACCGCATAATGTATTATTTGATTTTGCTAAAACGCACGCTGGATCAGAGTGGATTGAAGATAAAGCCCGTAAAGCACGCGAAGTTTTAAAACAACAAACTGGGACGAAAATGTTAGCGCACATTGATTGGCGCGTAGAAAACTCCTACTTTGTTGACGATAAACTTGTAGCTGTATTTGATTGGGATTCTTTAGGCAGCATGTCCGAATTAGAATTGGTAGGTAGGATTGCCGCGCAGTTTGCAAGTAATTTTGGGAGATCAAATTATAAATCGACGCCAACTCCGGAAGAGGGGCGGGCATTTGTAGCTGAATATGAATTATATCGTAATAAAAAGTTTAATGAACAGGAACTTACCATAATTTCTGCTGCAGCGGATGATCATGTTGCATATATTGCGCGGCTAGAACATGCGTTGGACATGCATAAGACGGGGCAGTTTCAGTTATTGTTACGTGAGTTAGGGGATAAAAGTTTTTTATTCGCGCGTAATTGAACAGATAGATTTAAGACTCATCTATCAGTCTTATTGCCTTATGATCATCGAAATTTAACAATGAAATTTGCGCATTAATTCTATCAGCCATAAAATCTGCGCATGGTGTGACTAATTGTTCGATATCATCCCAATGCTCATGCTCTTCGCCAATGCAGATAGCTTTTGCTCGCATCATCACAGGTTGATATTCTTTAGGCAAACGATGCATTACCCAATCTGCGGCCGCGGGTTTAGATCGTATAGAATTGGTCTCTAAGGTACTCCAAATGCGCGCGTAGGTAAGCAAAATATTGCGGGTATCAGTTTCTAGATCCATCGCTAGCCTAGGTAAATCATGCAACATAGCCTGCATGAAGTCACGATACGGTATATGTGGCAATACTTGTTTAGCCTCTGCACCGAATAAGGTTTGGCTTTTTAACAACACTTGGGTAATGATTAATGCAAGATCGGGCATTTCATGATTTGGCCAAGGTTCAATTAATCCTTTCTCAAACGAGCCGCGCAGCCATTCACCATATTGGAAGTCAAACTGTGGAGGGTACTGCCAAGGGTTAATTGCTGCTTTTTCAACGATGGTCATTTCGATAGGTAATTTAGAGCCTTGCATATATAGGCCAGAAATTTGCATAAGACTAGCAATTAATTTGGTTTTTTCTTGGCCAGTTGTCACGCGACTGCTAACAACAAATAAATCGATATCGCTATATTTCTGCAGTCCGCCTACAAGCGCTGAGCCATAAAGGTAAACCCCTATAAGATCAGATCCAAGGGTCGCTTGCAACAGTTCCAGGCTGTCTGTAAGTTGTTGCTGCATTTCTGTGCTAAAAGTATGTTTCATGTGCTCGCTACATCGCTGCTGGTATGGTATATTTATTAAAAAGCAGCTAATTATCTACACGTATTATGGACGGCAGTTATGACAATTTCAACTGAACGGTTAATTTTACGCCAATGGCGCGA
>DATIHV010000045.1:0-3059 GCA_035480295.1 Gammaproteobacteria bacterium | reverse complement strand
TATTACGTGCCTTAGTTGGGATCACGTTGTTCTATTCGGCGTACATGGCTGAAGAAATCCGCAGCGGCTTACACAGCTTACCACACGGTCAATTTGAAGCCGCACATTCTTTGGGGTTTGGTTACTGTTCAAGTATGAGCTTGATTATAATTCCGCAAGTGTTACAAAAAACTATTCCGCATATTGTTAATATTTTTATACATCTATTTAAAGATACGACTTTAATTTTAATTATTGGTTTGTTTGACTTCTTAGGCATGATCCAAGCCGCCAATGAAGATCCAAAATGGCTAGCTTATGACTTAGAGGGTTATTTATTTGCCGCATTGGGGTACTGGTTGTTTTGTTATCTAATGTCACGTTATAGTGAACATTTACATCGAAAAATACGTGTAGGACAAAAATCATGAGTCAAGATACTGATCTGCCCGCAGTTGAGTTTATTAATGTATTTAAATACTATGGTAAATTTGCAGTATTAAAAAATATTAACTTAACAATTAAGCAACATGAGCGGGTTATATTGTGCGGCCCTTCTGGCTCTGGCAAGTCTACTACTATTCGCTGCATAAATAAATTAGAAGAGCATCAAGAAGGTCAAATTATAGTACTTGGTACTACGCTGGATGATCACTTAAAAAATGTTGAAACTATCCGGCGCGAAGTTGGTATGTGCTTTCAGTACTTTAATTTGTTTCCGCACTTAACCGTGTTGGAAAATTGCACTCTTGCGCCAATCTGGGTACGCAAAATAAGTAAAGCCGATGCGACCGCACTAGCCGAAAAATATCTAGGCAAAGTAAAAATGATGGCACATGCGCACAAGTATCCCGGACAACTATCTGGCGGACAGCAACAACGCGTCGCTATTGCGCGCAGCCTGTGCATGAGTCCGAAGATTATGCTCTTTGATGAGCCAACTTCTGCATTAGATCCTGAATCAATTAAAGAAGTACTAGATGTGATGGCAGATTTAGCTCAAGAAGGTTTGACTATGATTTGTGTTACGCACGAAATGGGTTTTGCACGCACAGTAGCAGATCGTATTGTGTTTATGGATGCCGGTGAAATCGTTGAAGAAAATACACCGCAGAACTTTTTTACGCAACCTAAGACAGAACGGGCGCAGCAATTTTTAAGCCAGATTTTAAAACATTAGAAGCTAGGATTTGCCGTTGCGTTTTAAATACCGTAGTGACGTAGTGAATGCTAAAGCTATAGTAATAACGCCAATGCTGCCAATTAAAATTTCCGGAATATGGAAGTAAATACCAATCAACATTAATAGCGATAACATGCCCAGCGCATAATATGCACCATGCTCTAGATATATATATTTTTGCAGAGTTTGTTTCTTTACTAATAAAATGGTTAATGATCGCACAAAAAATGCACCAATACCAAGACCTAACATAATTATTACAATATCTTTAGTTATCGCGAATGCACCAATTACACCGTCGAATGAAAACGAAGCATCAAGTACTTCCAGATAGATAAAACTCATAATTCCTGAGTGCTTTAGCATATCGCCAGCCTGCACACGCATGAGGTTGTTCATCCATTTCGCAACACCATGGATTATCGCATAGCTACACAACCCTAAAATGCCGGCCACCAAAATTGTGGCCCGCTGATCCTCGGGTAACTTAATTTGCAAAATGAGTAGTATGATTAATGCTACCACTACTTCTATTGCTTCGACATTACCGAGCTGAGCTATCTTGCGTTCTATTACGCCTAACCAATGCACTTCCCGTTTGTGATCTAGAATAAATTCTAAAAATACCATCAACAAAAACATGCCACCAAATGCAGAAATGGTACCGTGCGCTTTTCCTAAATACTCTGCATATTGCGCAGGCTGCTCTAAAGCTAAATCTACTACTTCAATGGGATTAAGATGCGTCATGCATGATACTAATAGCACCGGGAAAAGTAAGCGCATGCCAAAGACTGCAATTATTATACCCCACGTCAAGAAGCGCTCTTGCCACTTATGCTCCATGGTGTTTAATACCGCGGCGTTAACTATCGCGTTTTCAAATGAAAGGCTCACCTCGAGAACAGATAAAATAGCAGTTAGTGCCACACCGGCCCATGCATCATAGAAGTAAGCTGTTACTAAGCCAGCAACAGCAATACCGGTAGAAAAGTACAAATTCCTTATCATTAAATACCTTTAAAGTCCCACAAGTTTTGATCCATCAATTGGCTAGGCTGTACATTAGATATCGCGTTCAAGATGTTGCTCGGGATCTTGGGATTTTCTTCAGCCAGCTCTTTAATCAAACGCTTAATTTTTACGCGCACTAAATTATCCTGTGATCCACATAATTTACACGGAATAATCGGATACTTTTGTGCAGCCGCATACTTAATTATATCAGCCTCCTGACAATATACCAAAGGACGAATCACTATATTTTTCTTATCATCCGATAGTAGTTTGGGCGGCATGGACTTGACCTGGCCGTTGTACAGAATAGACATTAATAAGGTAGTAATTAAATCATCGCGATGATGACCAAGCGCTATCTTGTTAAAGCCATGCTCAGTGGCGTAGCTGTAAATTATACCGCGGCGTAGACGTGAGCACAGGGAGCAGTACGTAGCGCCTTCAGGCAGCTTTTCTTTAACTATGGAATATGTGTCGCGAGTCAGAATTTCATGTTTGATATTGTGGTGTTCTAGGTACGCGCGCAAGTGGCTATCATCCCAGCCTGGCTGTGCCTGATCGAGCGTAAAGGCAAAGATTTCAAATTTTCCTTTGGCACGGAGCTGTAACTTGTTTAATATGGTGAGCATAGTAAAAGAGTCTTTGCCACCAGATAGGCACACCATGACCCTATCGCCTGGTTGGATCATGTTAAATTCACCAATGGCCTTGCCCACATAATGCATGAGCTTCTTTTCTATGCGCTCTATGGTTTTGGGCGGTTGAATCGCCACTTCAAATTGACATTCGGACACTGCAATACCTGTTAAATGACCAGCCTCAAGCTAAACGCGCAATTGTATCACAAATTGGCGAATTCGACTTCCATTTTAGGCGACCA
>DATIHV010000044.1:0-3720 GCA_035480295.1 Gammaproteobacteria bacterium | reverse complement strand
GATGATCAAGTGGCGGTGTATTTAGCAGATGTCTCGGGACATGGTGCATCATCGGCATTTATCACGATTTTGCTCAAAGGCATGATTGCCAAATATACTATGCAGTATCACGCCAAACATGACGATACCATCCTCAATCCTTCTAAATTAATGGCCGCAGTTAGCGATGAGTTTTTTGTAGCCAAACTTGGCAAATATTTAACCTTAGTTTATGGCGTACTCAATACTAAATCCGGTGAATTTGTGTACGGTATAGGCGGGCACTATCCTAATCCGATCCTGTATAAAAAAGACGGCAGCACCAAGCTTTTGGAAGGTGGCGGGTTTCCTATAGGCGTTAAACATGGCGTAGAGTATCAAGCGCAGCAAATAAAATTATTGCCTGGGGAACATATTGTGATGTTTTCCGATGGCGTGATGGAAGTATTTATGCCTGGGCACAATTTGACGCAAAAAGAAGAAGGATTATTAGCCGCCGTGCGCATGAGCAAAGGAGACATTGGTGCGCTGTTACGTACCTGTGCCGTTACTACAACCACCAACAAAGCCCAACCCGACGACATCACGCTATTAGTACTCGAGCACGGATCCCGGGTCAGCACTCCCTGATACAATTCGTTAACGAAATATTTAAGTGCTGCCCGGGACGATGCAATTAAGTGTATTGCATCGGTTTACAAATCCTACCTAGTGAGCTATATACCTAAGTAAGTCATAATAGAAAAGGACCTTCTAATGACAGCTTGGCAAACATATAGGCTTGCACTTACAGTGGGATTGCTCGTCGCAGCACTCAGTCCCATTTGCTTTGCCGAAAAGCTGGATGATGTGGTTAGGGAAACAATCCACTGTAACCCGGAAGTGCTTATGTCCTCTGCAACTAAATATGCACGTGCTAATGCCGTGCGTGAAAGTACCGCGGGTTATTTGCCAAAGATCGACATTTTTGCCTCCTATGGCCGTGATCACAATAAAAACTTCTTTACCCGTTTAGAAAATCCTACTACCTCTGGTGGGAATGGTGCTCTTACTTTAACTAAACGTGAAGCGTACATGTCGATTAAACAAATGTTATTTGATGGCTTTGCGGTACGCAGCGAAGTAGAAGCAAATTCCGCGTGGGACAAAAGCTCTGGTTATTACGTACTACACAAAGTAGATGAAGTGATTATAGAAATTGCTGCGGCATATATAGATACAATCATGTTACGCTCTATTTATGCGATTGCAAAAGACAACGTAGCTTACCATCAACGTATTGTAGATGAAATGTCCAACGGCCAATTACAGCATTTTGCTAAAGGTGATTTAGATTTTGCTAAGGGCCGTTTATCATTGGCACAAACATTGATGCTCGATCTACAACGTGATATACGTGATGCACAAGCGGCATACATTAAAGTAGTTGGTAAAAAACCGGGGGTGATGTATAAACCTGAGTCTCCGGATTCAATTATGCCAACTAATGATGAAACTGCTGTGGCAGTAGCATTATGTAATAATCCATTAGTTGGAGTGGCAAAATCCGATGTGCAAGGTGCACGTGCCGAAAAACGCGGTGCCAAAGCGCCATATTTCCCGCGCTTAGATTTGGAATTATCCGGCAGTAACAATAAGAACGTAGATGGTTATAATCAAAACACCAACAGCTTAAGCGCCATGTTGCAACTACGCTACAATTTATTTAATGGCGGCAAAGATATTGCTAATGAACGTAAAAAAGCTTGGGAATTAGAGGAAAAGAAACAGCAATATAATGAAACATTACGTGAAATTGAACAACAAACGCGGCAAGTATGGAGTGCGTTTACCAATTACAAAGGGCAATTAACATATTTAAAGCAACGCGTCGATGCCATGAATCTTACGCACGATGCTTATTATAAAGAATTTGCTAATGGCAGTAGAGATGTATTCGAAATGCTAAAAGCTGAAGAAGAAATGTTTAATGCCAGAGCAAATTACATTACCGCGCAATATAAAGAGCTATTTAGCCGCTTCATGGTGCTGCAAAGCATGGGGAAAATACGCGAATACTTCCATGTGAAGACACCGCGAGCGGTGACGTTCCAGGCTAGTTATTGGATGACGGGCAATTAAGCTGTAACTAAACGTTAAACCTAAAATGCACTACATCGCCGTCCTGCACCACGTAGTCTTTTCCTTCTAAACGCCATTTACCTGCATCTTTGGCGCCTTGCTCACCGTTATACTTGATATAATCAGCAAAACCGATCACTTCGGCGCGTATAAAGCCCTTTTCAAAATCGGTGTGGATCTTACCCGCAGCTTGTGGAGCAGTAGCGCCAATAGGAATCGTCCAAGCGCGAACTTCCTTTTCTCCGGCAGTGAAATACGTTTCTAGGCCGAGTAATTTGTAACCAGCGGCAATTAGGCGATCTAAACCAGGCGCGTCTAAGCCTAATTCTTGTAGGAATTCTTGTTTATCAGCACCGCTCATGTCTGCTAATTCTGCTTCAATGGCTGCACAAACTGGCACTACTGCGGCGCCTTCTTTAGCGGCAATGGCATGTACTTTATCTAAAAATGGATTATCTACAAAGCCATCTTCAGCAACGTTGGCGATAAACATCACTGGTTTAGCGCTGAGTAATTGCATTGGTTGGATTATGTCGCGTTTTTCTTGTTCGGTAGCACTAAATGTACGTGCTGAAGAGTCCTGATTTAAGTGGGTAATGAGTTTTTCTATGAGGTTCTTAGCGGCTAGAGCAACTTTATCGCCACCTTTAGAATTTTTTGTGTATCGTTGTAATGCCTTTTCCGCGGTGTCTAGATCAGCCAAAATTAATTCGGTTTCGATGATCGCAATGTCTTCGGCTGGATCAATCTTATTCGCCACATGAATAATATCGGTGTTTTCAAAACAACGAACCACATGCGCAATCGCATCCGTTTCACGAATATGCGCTAAAAACTTATTGCCTAATCCTTCACCTTGCGAGGCGCCTTTAACTAAACCGGCAATATCTACAAATTCCATGGTAGTTGGAATAGTTTTTTGTGGCTTAACGATGGCGGCTAATTGATCTAAACGTGGATCTGGCATTGGCACCACACCAACATTTGGTTCAATAGTACAAAAAGGGTAATTGGCAGCTTCAATCCCAGCTTTAGTTAAAGCATTAAAAAGTGTAGATTTGCCGACGTTTGGTAAACCAACGATACCGCATTTGAAGCCCATGATGTTTCCTATTGTTGATGCAGCTGATTCATTACGCTTTGCCAATCGCCAGATAAAATGGCGGGCAATAAACTTAAACTATCTTGAATCGCTGTTTGTATTAATTTTTGATCGTGTTTGGAAGGGTTTGCTAGCACAAAATCTGCAACTTGATCTTTATTACCGGGATGGCCTATGCCGATGCGTAAGCGATGGAATTTTTCCGTGCCTAACTGCGGAATAATATCGCGCAAACCGTTATGTCCGGCATGCCCACCCGCAAATTTAATGCGAATTACGCCCGGTGCAAAATCAAGCTCATCATGCACCACTAAAATTTCTTCTGCCGGAATATCAAAATATTCGGCAATTTTAGCCACTGCTTGGCCGCTATGATTCATATATGTAGTGGGGATGGCGCATTTAAACTTATGGCCATTTAGTGTTGCTTGGCCAACGATGGCTTGTAATTTGCTTTGATTTTGTAGGGTTATATGCTCTTGATCGCAAAGAGCCTGCACCCACCAAGCACCAGCATT
>DATIHV010000043.1:0-5088 GCA_035480295.1 Gammaproteobacteria bacterium | reverse complement strand
CGTAGTGCGCGTGCCGCCATTAATGCAAAGCACTACGCCCGCGCCCGTTATTGCGCAGTCCGCGATAGCTAGGATTAACATCGAGCAAACTGTTATATATGAAGATCAAAATCTGCTAGTGATTAATAAACCTACTGGCCTTGCAGTCCACGGGGGCAGCGGCGTGAACTTCGGGGTGATTGAATTGCTGCGCACAGTTCGCCCGGATCAAAATTTAGAGTTAATTCACCGTATCGATCGTGACACCTCTGGTTGCCTAATGTTGGCAAAAAATTCAGCCACCTTGCGTGCTATGCATGCAATGCTACGAGATAAAAAAATTACTAAAACTTATCACACAGTGGTGAAAGGTTTTGCAAACGATCAGTTTGTAGTACAGCAGCCCTTAAAAAAATATGTCTTGTCATCTGGTGAACGTTTAGTAAAAGCTGATCCAGATGGCAGTGCTGCCGAAACGAAATTCAGCGTATTGCAGCGCTTTAAAAATGTTACGTTATTACAAGCGCAACCAATAACCGGCCGTACGCATCAAATTCGTGTACACGCTGCAGTGCGTGGTTTGCCAATAATTGGCGATCAAAAATATGGCGACAAAGTGTTTAATCAAATAATGTGTAAATTAGGTTTGCAACGTTTGTTTTTGCATGCTTATGCCTTAAATTTTATTTGCCCTATAACTGGTGTAAATATCAAACTTCAAGCTGACTATGATCAAGCTTGGATCGATGCCCTAACTATACTTACTTAAGGAACGTATAACATGGATGACAATGATAGCTGGGAACAACGAACTATAAAAAGCGTGCTTGAATCAAGCGTCAAAGAAATGCGTGCTCGACGCCGCTGGGGTATTTTTTTCAAATCGCTGTTTGCAGTGCTGATTATTTACATCATTGCGTCGTTTTCACACCACGGTGTGTCGTCTAATGTAACGCGTAAACCATTTACCGCAGTGATTACAATTGATGGTGAAATTTCTTCCGATAAGGACGCAAGTGCAGAAAACATCATACCGCTATTGAATAAAGCGTTTGAAAATTCAGCTGCTAAAGCCGTGATGTTACGCATTAATAGTCCCGGCGGAGCGCCAGTACAAACTAGCGCCATGATCACCGAGATTAAACATCTACGCAGCAAGCATCCGGAAAAGAAAGTTTACGCAGTAATCGAAGATACCGGCGCTTCTGCAGCATACATGTTAGCGTGCGCCGCGGATGCCATATATGCGGATGAAGCGAGCATTGTGGGATCGATTGGCGTTATTTCCGAGTCCTTTGGCCTCGTTGACGCAATTAAAAAGCTCGGTATCGAGCGCCGTTTATACGCATCTGGTTCCAACAAGGGCATGCTAGATCCATTTTCGCCCATGAAGCCAAATCAGGTGAAAATGTTACAGAACGAACTCGATCTGCTGCATGAGTCCTTTATTGCGTGGGTGAAGCAAGCGCGCGGCGATCGACTGGTTGTAACTGACGATATGTTTAGCGGTCGTATCTGGATTGGCTCTGAGGCCAAGGCTTTAGGATTGATTGATGGCTTCGGCAGTCCAAATACTGTGGCTAGAGATATTATTGGCGCCCCAGAATTGGTAGACTACGATGTCAAACAAAGCATATTTAGTCAGTTGAAAGGCTCAATAACTGGATCTCTGCAAGGGTTGCTCGTGGGACATAAGCTTTCATGAGTTTGATGCGGCAGGACCCGTAGCTCTAGGCCCTAACGCTAGAATATTGGTGCGTAACTTTGACACAAGAGCCAGTTACCGCTATCATATTCGCCTTATGAGTACTGGTGTAGGCTATGGTGACAAGTGTAGATCCGTATAAAATGGCCGCGCAGGGACAGTCGTTGCATGGCAAAATTGCGGTTCGTGATATGGTGCGCGGCAGCAAGTTACTAGCTGATGAAAATGGTGAACTTGCGTATGCAATAGATTTTGCGCATGACGCAGATAATGTGTGCATTATTTCTGGGGCATTGGACGGTGTTTTAACTTTGCGCTGTCAACGTTGTTTGAAGCCGTTTGCGCATACTGTGCACTTTGAATTTATGGTCAGTCCAGTACGTAATGATAATGAAGCAAAGTCACTGCCTAGTGTTTATGAACCAACGCTAGTTACTGATGGCAAGCTTGATGTACTAGAGTGGTTGGAAGATGAATTGATATTGGCGTTGCCCCAAGTGCCCATGCACGATCTTGAAAAAGCGCCTATGCATAGCGTAGACGAATGTAGTGCGGCACCGAATATCAATGATAAACAGGCGCAAGAATTGAATAATCCGTTTCAAATCTTGCAAAAATTAAAGTCAAAAGAGGATAACTAAATGGCAGTACAGCAAAATCGAAAATCTCGTTCAAGAAGAGATATGCGACGCTCACATGATGCAATAACTGGGCCAACTTTATCTGTTGATAAAGAAACTGGTGAAACACATCGTCGCCATCACATGACAGCTGACGGTTTTTATCGTGGCAGACAAGTAATTGCTAAAGCTGAAGAAGTAGAAGCAGTAGAATAATATAATAATGAGCAAGATATGTATTGCCATTGATGCAATGGGCGGAGATCAAGGACCTAATGTTACTGTGCCCGCTGCATTAAAGGCATTAGCAGAATTTCCTGAATTGCATTTAATCCTGGTTGGAAATCAAGTTACTTTAGTGCGTGCACTGGAAGCAACTAAAACTACATGGGATAAAAGCAGATTGCACATTCATCATGCCACACAGGTAGTAGAGATGGATGAATCACCTGCGCTAGCGTTACGCGGTAAACGTGATTCTTCAATGCGTGTGGCTTTGAATTTGGTGCAAGATGGTACTGCTAAAGCTTGCGTTAGTGCTGGTAATACCGGTGCACTGATGGCAACCGCTCGCTATGTGCTCAAAATGTTGCCTGCGATTGATCGCCCCGCAATTTTATTTCCGATCCCTTCACAGGTGGGTGTAGTGTACATGTTGGATTTAGGTGCCAATGTAGATTGTACTGCTGAGCATTTATTTCAATTTGCGGTTATGGGTTCTATATTAGTAGCTTCCATTAGCAACGATGTTGCACCAAAGGTTGGATTGTTGAACATAGGATCTGAAGCTATCAAAGGTAATGAAGCAGTCAAACAGGCTGCACAATTATTAGAGCAAAAAGAAGATATTAACTACATAGGCTATGTTGAAGGTGATGATATTTACAAAGGCGTAGCAGACGTAGTCGTGTGCGATGGTTTTGTTGGTAATGTTGCGCTGAAAGCAAGCGAAGGTGTGGCAAAACTTATATTACAAATTGCGCGCGAAGAGTTTGGTCGCAGCTGGCTTTCGCGTTTAACTGCGTTACTATGTATACCAGTTTTAAAACGTGTTTATGCGCGTACGGATTTGAACAAATACAACGGCGCCAGTTTGTTAGGATTGCGCGGTGTTGTTATTAAAAGTCATGGTGGTGCAAATACCGAAGCTTTTACAACGGCAATTCGCAAAGCTATTAAAGAAGCTGAAATGAATGTGCCGGAAAAAATACATGCAGCAGTTGCTGCTAAACTTGCCGAGACCACTGTAGAATGAAGTTTGCTAAAATTGCGGCTACAGGAAGCTATTTGCCAAGTAAGATTTTAACAAATCATGATGTGGCCAAGATGGTTGACACTAGTGATGAGTGGATCGTGCAACGTACTGGTATTAAGCAACGGCATATTGCTACTGAACAAGATACAGTAGTTTCTATGGCGACAGCCGCGGCAAAGGCCGCATTGCAGACCGCAGGCTTGCAAAGCAAAGATCTAGACATGATCATTGTGGCAACTTGTTCAGCCGAATATGCATTTCCTTCAGTCGCATGCTTGTTACAAGCTGAATTAGGCATGCCAAGCTGTCCAGCATTTGATATGCAGGCAGCATGTAGTGGTTTTATTTACGCATTGAGCGTTGCCACACAATTTATTGCTACGCAACAATGCAAACGTGTGTTGCTAGTTGGTAGCGAAGCTATGTCGCGTGTTGTGGATTGGAAAGATCGTAGCAGTTGTATTTTATTTGGTGATGGTGCTGGCGCAATGATTTTAGAAGCTGCAGACGCACCGGGTATTTTGGCCACGCATTTGCAAGCTGACGGCACTTGTAAAGATCCATTGTATTTACCGACTGGTGGCAAAGTACAAATGCAAGGCAACACAGTATTTAGATTAGCGGTTAAATGGTTAAGTGAAGTTGCAAAAGATGCCTTAGATGCAAACAAAATGCAACCATCAGATATAGATTGGGTAATACCGCATCAAGCAAATATACGGATTATTCAGTCTACGGTTAAAGCATTAGGCATACCTTTAGAAAAGGTAGTAGTAACTGTAGATGAGCACGCGAATACATCCGCAGCTTCAATTCCTTTAGCGTTGGATTTAGCAATCCGCGATGGGCGTGTACAGCGCGGACAGACTTTATTATTGGAAGCATTTGGTGGCGGTTTAACTTGGGGATCCGCTTTAGTTAGATATTAAGGTAACCGTCATCCCGGGCGCGTGATACGCGACCCGGGATCTGAAGACAATGTGAGGCATAGATGACAAATAAGCTTGCTTTAGTATTTCCCGGACAGGGATCGCAATCGGTAGGCATGTTGAATGATTACTTGGTTGCGCGTCCTGCCATTGTTTCAGCTGCATGTGCAGAGGCTTCTGATATCTTGGGTTATGATATGGCAGAATTAATTGCGCGCGATTTATTGCAACAATTAAATCAAACCGCGTTTACCCAACCAGCGATGCTAACTGCTGGGGTAATAGCCTGGCGTATCCGGCAACTAGAGTCCGAGCAAGAACCAGTATTGCTTGCAGGACATAGTTTAGGAGAGTATACTGCCTTAGTCTGTGCCGGTGCGCTAACTTTTGCTGAGGCTTTAAAGCTGGTAGCAAAACGTGGTGCATTAATGCAAGCCGCCGTCGCGCCTGGTGATGGTGCAATGGCCGCAATTTTGGGCTTGGAGTTGGCAACAATACAAACCATATGCACGGAAGTTGGCGGCGTTCAAGCAGCCAATATCAATGCTCCAGGGCAAATTGTTATTGCTGGATATGCGCAAGCAGTGGAAGCTGCGATTG
>DATIHV010000042.1:0-10461 GCA_035480295.1 Gammaproteobacteria bacterium | reverse complement strand
TGGCAAATAAAACCCGCGCTGCCTCACCCCCGCTTAGAGTGTGCAACGACTTATGTACGTCGTCTTTAGTAAACAGCATGCTACCTAATACCGCGCGCACAGTTTTATCGTCAGCATTTTGCGCATTGTTAAGCATCCATTCGTAGATGCTGGTTTTCTCATGCAATATTTCGTGGTGATCTTGGGAAAAATAGCCAATCTGTGCTTCATAGCCCCAGGTAAAGTCAGCTTGTTCAGCTGCAATCTCATTTAACAACACTTTAAGCAACGTAGACTTGCCTATACCGTTTTGACCAATTATGCCAACTCGCTCGCCGCGATCTACCGTAAACTTAACTTTGTTCAGCACTTTATGCGCGCCATAACTTTTGTCAATGTGATTTACTTGCAATACATGCTTGCCGGATGGCCGCTTGATTGAAAAAGCAAAATGCGGCGCTTGCCTTGAAGAAGCAATAATCTCCGTTACCTCAATTTTCTCGATCATTTTGACGCGTGATTGAGCTTGTCTAGCTTTACTGGCCTTAGCTTTAAATTTGTCAACAAATGCCTGCATGTGAGCAATCTTGCGCTCTTGCTCTTTTACTTCAATTTCTTTTTGCGACGCACCTAATTCTTTTGCTTTTA
Organism: Gammaproteobacteria bacterium; assembly: GCA_035480295.1. Taxonomy (GTDB): domain Bacteria; phylum Pseudomonadota; class Gammaproteobacteria; order UBA6186; family Azoamicaceae; genus JAGVLG01. Next base: position 9,834 of record DATIHV010000042.1, on the reverse strand, counting down.
CAAACGCATCAAAATTTCCTGAATATTCGATAATAGTGCCATAATCCACATCTAAGATGTCGGTAGCAGTATTATTTAAAAAAGCATGATCATGCGAAACGATTAATAACACGCCTTTAAAATCTACTTGCAAATATGCTTCCAGCCATTGAATAGCAGCTATATCTAAGTGATTGGTAGGCTCATCTAATAATAAAATGTCGGGCTGTGAAAACAAGGTTTGTGCCAATAACACGCGTAATTTGAATCCACCGGATAGGATGTGCATTTCTTCATAATGTTTTTCTTCTGGTATGCCTAAGCCGAGCAAAATATGTTGCGCTTGCGTTTCGGCCACATAACCGTCCTGCTCTGCTATCACGTGCTCTAAATGGGCTAAGCGCATGCCGTCCGCTTCCGTGATTTCGCTCTTCTGCAACAATTGTTCCTTTTCGCGCATCGCTTCCCATAGCGCTGGTTTTCCTTGTAGCACCACATTTACGATTAATTCGTGTTCGTACTTGTAGTGATCTTGCTTAAGAAAACCGATACTGCCCTTATTGGCAACGTCTATAGTGCCGCCGGATGGCAATTCTTCACCAGAAACGATGCGCAATAAGGTAGATTTGCCGCAGCCGTTAGCCCCAACAACCCCGTAACGGCGTTTTGGTTGCAAAATGCAGCTCACATCTGAGAAAAGATCGCGGCCGCCATAGTTCATTGATAGGTTATTAATTATTAGCATTTGCTCACACTTTGTTATATTAGATCCCGGCTCTGCGCACCGCTTCGCGGCGCTTGGCCGGGATGACAGAAAAGCGATTATATATTAGTTAAAGAAATCTGTCTAACAGAAAGGGGATTATACACAAGGCAAGACCGTACCAAATAACCTCGGCGTTGGTGTTGGTAAAAAAGGTATAGCACATGAGCAGCAGGCCAGAAAGAATGAAAAAAAAGCTGCCCATTTTTTTGCCCCAGGCTAGATAGGCAAAACCAATTAGTCCAAACAGTATGGAAAAAAATATGTTCCATGGATCTAACATCGAACCCATGTCGACGCTACCTAAAGCTTTACTCAGTTGATCTGGATCCATTTTCTCTCTTGAACAATGTCAAATAATTTTGCGTGGTTTGTTTAGCAACCTCTTCTGTTGTTATACCGCGCAATTGCGCAATAAACTCTGCAACGTACTTTACGTTGGCCGGCAAATTCATGTGGCCGCGCTTTGGCTCTGGCGCTAGCCACGGAGAATCCGTTTCAATCAATAATCTGTCGAGCGGAATAGTACGCGCAACGTCTTGCAGTGCCTTTGCATTGTGAAACGTAACGATGCCTGAAAAGGAGATGTAAAAATTTAAATCAATGGCTTGTAACGCCATGTCTAAATCTTCCGTAAAACAATGCAGTACGCCACCAACAGTGTTTGCGTATTCATCGCGTATAATTCGCAATGTATCTTGTTTGGCATTGCGTGTGTGCACTATTAATGGTTTACGGCAAAGTTTTGCAGCTTCGATATGTGATCTAAAGCGTTCCTGTTGTAAAGGTATAAGATCGGATCTGCCCTCAGGAATTCTGTAGTAATCCAAACCAGTTTCACCGATAGCAATTACTGAAGCATGATCGGCAGCTTGCACGTAATCTTTGCTCGATGGTTCACGTGCGATTTCTTCATTTGGATGCAAACCAATTGAAATTTTCACGTTAATATATTTTTCTGCGATATGATATAATTCGGCGCTTTGATCCATGTGAGTCGCAACACAGATCATATTGAAAACTTGATTGTCTACCGCTTGCTGTACAACGGCATCCATATCAATACCAAGCTTTGAATAATCCAGAAGTTGTAAGTGGCAATGTGTGTCTACATACATAAGGGTTACATTGTATGTGTGCTTTCGACGCTTTTCAAGTGTGGCCCTAAAATCAGCTCTATTTTGCTGCGTAACTTATCGCCATTTTTGTCTTCGGAAAATTCAACGCCAATACCCGCCGCTCTATTACTATGAATACTTGTTGGGGTAATCCATACAACTTTGCCATTTACACGGTATGGCTCTTCTTCGTCTAATAATCTAATTACTAAATTCGTATCATCACCCATATTGAACGGTTTGGCAGTCGGAATAAACAAGCCACCGCCTTTGATAAATTGCATATATGCAGCACGCAATACGCCAGCATCGTGAATAACTATCGATAACGTTTTACGTTTAGGAATAGGTTTGATTTCTGCGCCATCTGCAGCAACCATTTGTTTGTTCACCTCGTCTGGCGGTTGTGCCGGTGGCTGTTCTGGCAGTTGAATTGGCTGCGGCTCAGGTGGTGATGTTGGCTGCTCGTTAGGAGAATCTGGTATTTCGCGCGCAGGATCAGGTGTTTCAGCTGGTAATGGCGGCATTTCATCAGGCGGTTTGTTGCCCATGCCTTGAGTAGTTGTTGGTTTGTTTGCGTCAGGGTTATTAGTATTATCGTTTGAACTCATTTCTTTTCCCCCGGGACTGTCTGAAATTTCTACTATGCCGGACATAAATTGTTGATTTTCTGCGCTCCGCTGCTCATTTACTTCTATGTAAACTGCGCTGCGGTGCTCAAAAATCAACAGTTTCTGCCCCGGCCTAGCGAAATTTCAACAGCCCTGAGCAGCCTATACCCTAAGTCACTAACAACATGTCCTCCAGCACTAATTGTAGATTTGGTCGTAAATTGCGCCCAAAACAAGATTGTGCCTGACGTAACCGTTCTAATATAGTCCAAAATTTGCTAGATGCTAGAGCTTTGCTTAACCGTTCTTGCTCCATACACCAGGCTTTTGCCAACACTATATTATTAGTATATTTAAACCTAATCATGTCTGTTAGTACGATGTCCAACCAGTATAGCACTTCATCCGGCCATTGTTTTAGCCATTGTTCTACTATTTGGCTGCATGTCACCCTTTTATCTAACCACAATTTGCATAAATCAGTGGCCATTTGCCGCGTCACTATACCTGTTTGTTCGTTACGTAATGGTTGCGAGGAGGAATGTAATACATGACACCTGCTTACAATGGTCTTTAACAATAGTTCAGGGTGTCGAGTTAATAGTAAAAAGATCGTGGCTCCGCGTGGCTCTTCAAGCGTCTTGAGCAAAGCATTAGCAGATTGCACAGGCATAGCATCCGCTGGATATAATAACACTACCTTGCATTGGCTTAACTGTGGTTTACCTACCGCAAAATCTGCCACGCTGCGCATAGCATCGATAGTGATTGAAGTTTTATCTTGTTGCGGAGTTATGTTACAGAAATCTGGATGGGTTTGCGCAGAAAATAAATGACAGGCCTTACACGATCCACAAGCTACATTAGCGTGCTTGTTGTTACACAACAACCATTGCGTAAATTCGTTGGCTTCTTTAAGTAATGCTGCGCTGTCCGCACCAGAAAAAATCCATGCATGCGGTAAAGCATTAGCCAAGCTTAAGGCTTGTAACTTAGCTAGGGGTAACATCAGATAATGCTTGCATGATTTGCTGCTGCACTGCAGCGATTGGTTGCATAGCGTCAATTACGCGAAAACGCGATGGATTACTGTGCGCTCTAGCCAAATATATTTTGCGCGCACGCTCAAAAAAGGACAGTTCCTCGATTTCTATTCTATCACCAGTACCAATTCCCTTGGCGCGTGCTAAACATGCATCTACGTTTGTTGCATCCAGCAAAATAGTTAAATCCGGGCGTAATTCGTCTTGCACCATATTTTCTAATTGCAAAATGTGTTGCAGGTAAATACCGCGGCCTCCCCCTTGGTACGCATAGGTCGCATCGGTAAAACGATCGCATACAACACACTTACCGTCCTGTAACGCCGGCCTAATAACCTTCGCAATATGTTGCGCTCGCGCGGCAAACATTAACAGGAGTTCAGTCATTGGGGTAATTTCTTCGTTGTGATGTTCTAATAATAATCCACGGATCCCTTCGGCTATTTCGGTACCGCCTGGCTCTCTAGTCACAACAACTGGTATATCTGCGTTTTGGAATGCTTCCGCAACAAATTTTAAATGTGTAGATTTACCAACGCCTTCAATTCCTTCAAAAGTGATGAATTTACCGGCCCAATGTTTCAACGGACTGTCCATGTTTAACCTCATGCATTTTGATTCATACTATATCAGTTTGCACGTTTTTAAAAGACAGTAGTGGCTGCACGAGTAATGCAATGACGAGTAAAGAATAACTGGCAATTAGCCAAACCGGCAAGATCGCGTGAATTTTGGCTAACCCTATAAACAATAAGGGACTAATCCCACCAATCCATGACATGCCGATATTATATGCCACAAAAGATCCGGTATATCGATATTCATGCGCAAACAATTCGGCTAAATAACCAGGAAAACCGCCAGCAAAAAATCCCAAGCCAGCCAACATAAAAGAAGCTTGGATTAGAATAGCGTGCTCACTTACAATGGATAGATTGCTAAACAGTGAGAAACCACTGGCAACTATCACACAAGCCGCAGCCAGCATTAAAATATTGCGTGGCACATAATCAGAGCAATAACCCGCCAGTAAAGAAAAAGTCGGTAAAATTAATGATCCAAAACCTAAAATTGCTAACGCATCACCCGGATTCATATGACGCACATGCTGCAGCTGATAAACTAAAAAGCTAAATAGTACATAGGTTATTACGCCGATATATCCAGCAATAATGATCGCTTGCAATAGATCTTTAAATTGTTTTTGTAATACAGCTCGAATTGGCACAGTTTTTGGTTGGTCAGCAGTTAATGTATCATCAATATTCCAACGTAAATAAATGCCTATAGTGCCCACTAATAATCCAGCAATCACAAATGGCAAACGCCATGCATATTGGGGAATGTCTAATAAAGAAGCATTGCCTAGAATTTTACTCATAAGCCAACTTGCACTCAGCATACCAAGACCAGTTATACTGGCAGAGATACTAGACACCAACCCATAATGCGCTGCGCACCAATTGTTATTTTTTACGAAAACGCTAAGTATATTATATTCAGGACTGACCGCCACGCTTTGTGTAATTCTTAAAATTAATAAAAGTACTGGCGCTAACAGGCCAATTTGTTCGTACGTGGGTAATAATCCTATACCGCAAGTTGCAAACGCCATCATGCTCATAGATAAGACCATCGCGCGTTTACTACTATGTCTGTCAGCAATGTTGCCAAACCAAACTGCCCCAAATGGCCGCACCACATAACTAACTGCAAAAATCAGCCAAGTTAGAATTTCTGCAATAGATGAATCAGCATCAGGAGGAAAAAAATATTTAGCAATTAATACTGCACAAAAGGAATACAAGGCCAGATCAAAAAACTCTAAAAAAGTGCCAATTGAGGAAGCGAAGAGAAACTTGTATATGCGTTTATTTGCGGGATCGAAAGTTATCATAGTTGTCTAACCGTGTTTTTTAGTCGACATTAGAATTCTACCATAAACTATGGTCACGCGCACCCGAGAACTTAGGAAAATAATCTAGGCAAAGGATACAAAGTCCTCGTGTAACTAGTATCATAATTCAACACGTTTTCGTCAGATCGCATGCCCTGTATTATCCATCCCGCATTAAAGCTTACAACGCTATCCATTAAGTATGCTGGTAAAAAGGCTGGCATACTGTTTTCAAACATCTTGAAATAAACGTCCTGACTGGGTGGAAATGGCTCGGCAAATGGATTTGTTGCATTTTGTGGTGGCGTACCTTTACATGAATTAATGCATTCGTGCACAAAATCTTGTGCAGCATACACAGAAGCAGCCGCGAATAAAATTGCTTTGATAGTTAACAGCAAATTCAATATTTCAACTGCAAATTGGCGTTTGTTGGACGCGGCGGGTTGCGTTTTCTCAGTTTTAAAAATCGAACCTGTCTTTGCCACATTGCGCCTCATGCTATATAACTTGTATGCGACTTTCAAAATTGTACCAATAGGTTTATAAACATTGAGCGCAATCAAACGTATCGCAACAATTAACTTATTTACATTCGATATGTTACGTAAATCCTCGGGCCAATACGGTATATTGATACCCAAGTCGACGCTAACAAAAGTATCAACGTGAAAATTATAACCCCGCACTATCCCAGCTAAGTTTACATACAAACCCGTAGGTACAGTGTCATTGGTCGCATCTATAGTAGCACCAAAGGCCACCCATGTGCTTAGATTATTCAGTGTTAATTTCTTGCCACCTTTAAAAGATCCACCACTGCCAACTGCAACTGCACCTTTACCTTGCATGCTAGTTTCAACTGCAGTGATTGGACAAAAGGTAAGAAGATAATCCATGGAAATATCAAGATTATTCTTGCCATCCAACAAAGCACCAATCGCGCCATATATGTAAAATGCTTTAACTACTAAATTGTCTACAACAACCTTGCTTCTAATGATAATCCAGTCGGTAACAAATATATTTAGATTTTTACCACTTACACCGCCTTTCAAAATAATGTCCTTGCCAATAAGTTGTGATTTTTTATTATGCTGCAACAATTCTCTGGCGTGGAACAAAACTTCTGAAATGGCATTTCTGGTTGTGGGCATTGGTAAACGATCGATGCTAGATGCTGTACCAACGGTTAAGTGGCTGTTACGCGCCTGCTTAAATATATCAAAACTGGCCCATAGTTGGGTTACGCGTACTTCTTTAATCGTAAATAATTTGCGCGTCATGATTATTGCATTCGCAATATTTATTTCTTGTCCTAACCACACTGAGCCAGTTTTTGTGGCATCAGCAAACAGTGCTAACACACCAGGACCAGACACAGGAGCTTTTAATAGAATATTTTTTGCTTCAATCCAAATGCCAACTTTAGGCTGGATTGTTTGGCGATTAGTGTTGATAGTTACTTGGCCTTTGGTACGAATGCGTACGCAATCGAGATCAAAATGACCGATAATTGCTACATCTAAGTCCGCATCAGTGTTTATGTATAAACAATTGTCTCTATGGGTAACTTGGCATTGCTGTCCATCAGGCGCATAAAAGTAGCTAACACCAGCCCCTAAGTCATCGAGCGCGACAAGATTTCCACCTAACTTTAGATAAGGCAGCCTGCTCTCTTCTGTGGCAAAAAGCCTTGTTATTATATTTATTGGCATTTTGTCGATTATTAGTTTTTTTACTGATGTTAGCTTTTTAGCATGTATATTGTACCTGACTTGAGTGGGTTTTGTAAATAGGTGCGCTTAATTGCGCTGGGAATATAGTTTTTTAACTGCTTTATTATGATCTTTGAGGGTGGCGGAGAATATATGTGCACCATCACCATTACCGGTGGCAACAAAATACAGGCTGTTACCGGTGGCTGGGTGGAGCGCGGCCTTGATGGCAGCAGCACTGGGTAGCGCAATAGGTGTTGGCGGCAATCCTGTGTAGCGATATGTATTGTAGGGTGAATCCAATTTTAAATGTTTGCGCAACAATGGACCTGCAAGTTGATCTTGCAGCGCATAAATCACGGTTGGATCCGCTTGTAGTTTCATTTTATTCCTAAGTCTGCGCGTATAGACCCCGGAGATTGCCGCATATTCGTCTTTTAAACTGGTTTCTTTTTCAATGATTGAAGCCAAGATCAATGCTTCATATGGGCTTTTGAGTATGCAGTGCGTATCTCGTTCTTCCCATGCTTGTCCCAAAGCTTGCTCCATGCCAAAGTAAGCACGGCGCAAAAATTCCGCATCCGTTGTGAAAGCCGTAAAAAAATAGGTGTCTGGTAAAAAAACACCTTCCAGATGTGTAACCGGAATATTTAATGTGTTAATAATTTGTTCAGAATCGCCACCCAAAGTTGCTTTGATTTTGGGATGTTGTTGTAACGCGCTTATGAGTTGCGCCGTTTGCCAACCTTCGACAATGGTGAATGAATATTGTGTAACGGTGCCAGCAAATATTCTGTCTAATAGTTGCAAAGCTGTCATGCCTTGATCTACCGCATATTCGCCAGCTTTAATTTTGTGACTTTTGCTTTTGTACATCAAATAGACGCGCATTAAACGGGGATGGGATAAAAGACCACTGACGTTTAATTGCTGGGTAAATTGCTTTAATGTTGTGCCAGGAGCTACATATACTGTGTACTCAGCGTTCGGTACGGTTAAGGGATCACGCGCCAATACTTTCCAAGCATAAGCATATGTCCCTACAAATAAAACAAAAAATATAGCTAGTAAATTGCGTAAACGGCTAGCTAATTTTTTGGAATACCAACGATCCATTTGTTCCACCGAACCCAAAAGAATTAGATATAGCTACTTCAATATTAGCTTCCCTTGCCGTGTGTGGCACATAATCTAAATCCGCACCTTCATCAGGATTATCGAGGTTAATGGTAGGTGGAGCTATTTGATCTTTAATTGCCATGATAGTAAAGATTGCTTCCACTGCACCAGCTGCACCTAATAAATGACCTGTCATTGATTTGGTAGAACTTACTAATGCGCGTTTCGCATTCTCTTCACCCAATACGTTCTTAATAGCATTGCTTTCTTCCACATCGCCAGCTGGAGTTGATGTACCATGTGCATTAATGTACTGCACTTGGTTAGCATTTAATTGCGCATCTTGCAAAGCATTTTGCATAGCCTTTTGCGCACCAATGCCTGAAGGACGCGTAATATGAAACGCATCTGAGCTCATACCAAAACCAACAATCTCACCGTAAATTGTTGCACCGCGTCGCTTAGCGTGTTCGTATTCTTCTAATACAATCGCACCTGCACCATCGCCGAGCACAAAACCATCACGATCTTTATCCCACGGACGACTTGCTTTTTCAGGCTCATCGTTACGGCGTGATAAAGCACGTGCTGCAGAAAATCCTGCCATGCCTAGAGGCGTGCTCGCATGCTCTGCACCACCAGCAACAATAACGTCTGCATCACCATACGCAATACTACGGAATGCTAAACCAATTGCGTGCGTACCAGTAGTACAAGCAGTTACCGGTGCTAATGTTAAACCACGAAAATTAAATAAAATTGATAAGTGGCCAGAGATCATATTGATAATTGCAGAAGGAATAAAGAAAGGACTAATTTTACGTGGGCCTGATGCATGTAGAACTGCTGTTTGCTCTTCTATAGTCTGAATACCACCAATTCCTGAGCCCATAATCACGCCTATACGATCGCGATCTACTGAAGTATCTTCCAAATTATCTAAACCTGCATGTTTCACTGCTTCAACGCCAGCAGCTATGCCGTACAACACAAAGGTGTCGCATTTACGTGCTTCCTTCAGCGGCATAAATTGCGTGGCGTCAAATTCCGGCACTAAACCAGCAAATTTGGTCGGAAACTCAGTAGTATCGAAGGCGGTTATTAAGCGTACGCCACTTTTTCCTGCTAAAGCATTGCTCCACGAGGTATCTAAACCTATGCCTAATGGACAAACAATACCTAAACCGGTAACTACAACACGTCGCTTAGTCACAATCTTCCTCCAGAATTAGGTCTCTTCTACGCTGCTAACTCTGCTGTTAACATAATCAATTGCATCTTTAACTGTTAGGATCTTTTGTGCATCTTCGTCAGGAATTTCTGTTTCGAATTGATCTTCTAAAGCCATAACCAATTCCACAGTGTCCAAAGAATCGGCACCTAAGTCACCAACAAATGATGCTTCCGGCACAACTTTATCTTCACCGACACTTAACTGTTCAGCAATTATTTTTTTTACGCGATCTTCAACACTCATTGCAAAGCTCCCATTAGTTACGAAAAAATTAATTCATTAACATGCCGCCATTTACATGGATCGTTTCACCTGTAATATAGCTAGCACCTTCAGAAACTAAAAACTGTAC